>NZ_JBFODU010000012.1:0-276302 GCF_040908505.1 Aeromonas sp. R1-2
GCGCCGATGGTAGTGTGGCATTCGCCATGCGAGAGTAGGACACTGCCAGGCACCCAATACAAGAAACCCCGCTCAATGAGCGGGGTTTTTTATTGGCTGCAATTTAGAAAATCGCCTGATAATTGCCCCGTTTTATTCCTCTCCCTTTGAATTCCTCGTCTTTCCCGTCGGTTTTACTCATAAAAAACAGCCATGGCAGCGCAAAATAGCGCTTTATTTCGTCGGAGATAGCCCATGTTTTGTCCAAAATGCGGCGATCAAACCCTGCAGAGTGTCAGTCCCAAAGAGTTTCGCTGTGGCTGCGGTTTTCATTTTTTCCAGAATGTGGCGACGGCTGTGATGGTGGCGCTTTGCTGGCAGGACGAGGTGCTGGTTGCGGTGCGTGCCCGCAATCCGGGCAAGGGTTTGCTGGATCTGCCGGGCGGATTTGTTGATCCCGGCGAGTCGCTAGAGGGGGCACTGGTGCGCGAGTTGCAGGAGGAGCTGGGGCTCGATGTCAGCGCTCATCCTTGCACCTATCTTGGCTCATTCCCCAATATCTATCCCTACGATGGCATCACCTATCACACCTGTGACACCTTTTTCGCCATCAAGCTGAGTGAAAAACCGGTCATCCAGCCGGCTGACGATGTGGCAGCCTGTCAGTGGCTGAAGATCAGCGATATCCCCTTGCCCCGCGTTGCTTTCGAATCGACGCGCACCGCGATGGCGCGGCTGCAGCAATCCCCTTTGCAAGCCTGATTCTTGCGGATGCCAATAGGGATTGGCAGCGACTATCCCTGTCTCATCCTTGTCCGCTTTTGTCCCGCAGACGCCATTCGTCAGACGGTGAGTGATATAGTCTGCAGTGGATCCGGATTCAAGGAGCATATCGTGAAGAAGATAGTTCTCATCTTGCTCGGCATCGCCGTAGCGGCCTTGCTGGCCATAGTGACGTTGATAAGCCTTATCGACCCCAATCAATTCAAGCCCCAACTGGCTGAACAGGTGCGCAAGAGCACGGGCCGGGAACTGGTGATGGCGGGGGAGATTGACTGGCGTTTCTGGCCGAGTCTCGGCCTCTCGCTGGAGAAGGTTGCTCTGCGCAATCCGGCCGGCTTTGCCGAGCCGGATCTGGTTCGTTTCGAACAGGGCGAGGCCTCGGTGGCCCTGTTGCCGTTGCTCTCCCATCGTCTGGAGATTGGAAAGGTGACCCTGAGTGGCGCCCATCTCTTTATCCAGACCAAGGCGGATGGCAGCTCCAATCTGAGCGGACTGATCAAGGATGCCACTGCTGATGCAAGCGAACCTGTCGTCCCCGCAACCCCTGCCCCAACCGCTGATAGCAAGCCCTGGCAGATCAGCTTGCAGGGTGTCGCGCTCTCCCAGGCCAGTGCGCTGGTACAGGATGATCGCAGCGGCACGTCGCTGCGACTGGAGCGCCTCGATCTCGATATGGGGCAGCTGGCCACCGGTCAGTGGGTACCTGTGACGCTGGCCGCCAAGGGGAGTGCCGACAAGCTCGCTTTCGACGTTAAAGGGCAGACCCAGATCAAGCTGGCGCAGGAGGTGATGGCCAGTGAACTGAAAGATCTGAGCCTCAGTGGCAGCCTGAGTGACCCGTCCCTGCGACTCGACAGTTTCTCCATCAAGGGAGACCGACTGGCCCTGGGTGAGTGGAGCAACCTCACGTTGGCGCTGAAAGGGGCCAAGGTAGAGGGGCAGCAAGCTTCACTGGCTGGTTCGCTGGAAGGAACGCTCAAGGGACGGATCGATAAAGAGATGAAGCTTGCCGAACTCTCCGATGTGCTGCTGACCGCCGCGCTGGAAGGTGATGAGCTGCCACGCCCGCAGATGAAGCTGAAACTGGCCGGTTTTGCCCGTGCCGAGCTCGACAAGCAGTTGATTACCCTGAGCAAGCTGGTGATGAGTGCCGATGAGGCGCTGTTGAGTGGTGATGGAAGCGTGCAGCTTGGTGCCGTTCCCGCAATCAGCTTCGATCTCAAGGGGGAGAAGCTGGATCTCGACAAATGGCTCGCCAAATCGGTACCGACCACGACCGCACAGGCGAAAGAGGACAAACCGGCGGCCGGTGCTTCCAATGCCGCTGCAAGTGACAATAAAGCGGTAACCGGCAAGAGCGAAGCCCTCTCCGCGGTTGAACCGGATCTGGGCGCGCTCAAAGGGGTAGATCTGGATGGTCGGTTGCAACTTGGCAGCCTGCGCCTGAAAGGCCTGGATCTCGGCGCAGTCGATCTGCAGGTGGCTCTGGCCAAGGGACTGCTGACGCTCAAACAGTTCAGCGCGACCGTGGCTGGCGGTCAGGTAAACGCGAAAGGAGTTCTCGATGCGCGCCAGCAACCCGCCACCTACAAGGTGCACAAGCAGGTGGCCGGGGTGAACATTCGTCCCTTGCTGCAGACTCTGGCCCAGAGCGATCTGCTGGAGGGCAAGGGCGATCTCGATGTGCAGGTGCAGGGGCGCGGTCTCTCTGCGTTGGCACTGCGCAACGGGATGCGGGGCAAGGTCACATTGAAACTGAGCGACGGCGCCCTGCACGGCATCAACCTGCCTGAGATGATCCGCGAGGCGCGGGCCACCCTCACCGGCAAGGGGGCCGAGCAGGTGAAGGAGGCGCGCAAGACCGACTTCAGCGCCCTCACCGCCAGCTTCCAGATTGCCGACGGCATCGCCCGTAGCAACGACATACAGCTCTTTGCCCCCGCCTTGCGGGTCAAGGGCGAGGGGCAGACGGCGCTGGTGCCGGAGAGCCTCGACTTCCTGTTCCTCACCTCCATTGTCGAGAGCAGCAAGGGGCAGGGGGGCAAGGATGTGGACGAGCTGAAGGAGATCACCATTCCGGTGCGGATCGGCGGTCACTGGCAAGCCCCCAGCTACCAGCTCGATGTGAAGGCGCTGCTTAGCAACAACAAGCTGCTGGAGGATAAGGCGCGCAAGGAGGCCGAACGCGGCCTCAAGAAGCTGCTGGGTGACAAGGCCGACAATGAAGCCGTCAAAGGGGTAGCCGACCAGCTGCTCAAGGGACTGTTCAAATAGGTGACACTTCACATGGGCTGGCGGGAGCCGCGCCAATGCTGTTAGCGGTTGACCGGATGTCAGCGCCATTGAAAAATGGCGCTGACATTTTTTATGGCGCAGTGATCTGCTGTGTCTTCATCCGGAGTCATCTCGAGTTGAACTCATGCGCCTGATCCTGCTGCTCTGCTCCCTGATCTGCTACGGCATGGCTTCTCCCGTGCTGGCCGGGCCGCTGGCGGATCGTCTGGCGGGTGAGCTGGCCAGGCAGGCTCCCGAACAGGAGCTGCCTCTTGACGAGGTGCAGCGGCTCGACCGGCGCTTGATTGCTCCCGACTCCCTCTATCCCGCCTGGCAGCGCTATCCGCTGCGCCAGCTGCAGGCCATCTATCGCTATCAGCAGGAGTGCGGGACAGAGAATGAGTTGCCTGCCGAGTGGTTGCCGCTGCTGCGGGCGCTGTGCGGCCAAAGGGATGCGCCCTCGACCAGCTGGTTTGCCGCTCACCCAATCTATCCGCTGGGCGGCTCCAGTGCGGCTCGCTGGCAGGTTGGTCATCCAGCGGCTGGGCTCAACCATCTGCTCCATGTGCGGGAGCGGCGCGATCGGTTGGGGCTGCTTGGCGAGCTCGGCGATGACAACCTCGATGCCCTGCTGCGGGGTGAGCGTTGGCTGCTGCAATCCGGCCAACTCTGGCTGCTGGCCGATCGGCTTGGTGTAACGCTGGATAGCCGGGTCGATGGCTCCTGCCAGGAGCGGGTTGGGGTGATCTGCATCAACGAGCGCCCCACGCTTGACTGGCAGTGGCTGGCGCTGGCCAGCTCCCTTGGTTTCATCTTGCTGCTGGGATGGGCCAGCTGGCAGCGCTGGCGCCTGCTGCGGGAGCGGCGCGTCGCGTTGCAGATGCTGACCCACGAGCTGCGTACCCCCATCATGGCGCTCTCCGGCATCAGCGAGGAGCTGCGCCACGATTTCGACCGGCTGCCCCCTTCCGCCCAGCAGAGCGTGGGGCAGCTGCTGGGCAGTGTCGCCCGTCTGCATCAGCTGGCACAGGCGAGCCGCCACTATCTGGCGGCAGAGACCCTCGAAGATGAGCGGGTGGCGGTCAGTCTCACCGAGTGGCTCACCCTGGCTTGCGAGCGGCATGGTGCCGCCTTCTGCCTTGAGCGGGAGATGACTCTGGCGCTCCCCTTCTACTGGCTCGATCTCGCCCTCGACAATTTGCTGCGCAACGCCAGCCAGCATGGCTGTGCACCGGTTCGGATCTGTGCCAGCTGGCAGGCGGGGCGTTTGATCCTCGCGGTCAGCGATGGCGGCGAGCTGCCGGGTTACCGGCTCGCTACCCTGCTGCGCCGCGGTGCCCGTGCCGATGGTCTGGGGCTGGGGCTTGCCATCGTACGCCATCTGCTGCGCCGTCTTGGCGGGCGCCTCGCCCTATCCGGCCCGCCCACTACCTTCACCCTGACGCTGCCCTGCCAACTCTGGAGCGACACCGAATCATGAAGACCATCCTGCTTGTCGAAGACGAGGCGCTATTGGCGGAGAACCTGCAACGCTATCTGACCCGCGAAGGGTATCGCTGCCTCTGGTGTGACACTCTGGCTGCGGCGGAGCAGCAGTGGCTGGCGGCGGATCTGGTGCTGCTCGATCGCACCATGCCGGAGGGGGATGCCCTCGACTGGCTACCCCAGTGGCTGGCGCGCAAGGCGCTGCCGGTGATCGTGCTCACCGCCAGGGTGGAGGTGAGCGATCGGGTGGCCGGGCTCGATGCGGGGGCGCGCGACTACCTGACCAAGCCCTTCTCCCACGACGAGCTGCTGGCGCGGATCCGGGCTCAGCTGCGCCAGCTGGGGGATGGCACTCAGGCGGTGGGCGGCTTGCAGCTCCACCCCGCCCGGATGCAGGCGAGCTGGCAGGATGCGGAGGTGAGCTTTACCCCCACCGAGTTTGCCCTGCTCACCCTGCTGGTGCGGATGGCGGGGCGGGTGCTGAGCCGGGAGGAGATCCTCAACCGGGTATGGGGCTATCAGGCGTTTCCCTCCACTCGCACCGTTGATACCCATATTCTGCAGCTGCGCCAGAAGCTGCCCGGACTGGCCATCGAGACGGTGCGCGGCATCGGCTACCGGCTGGAGGTGCCAGCGTGAAGCGTGCAACGCTGGCTGGGCTGCTGTTAGCTCTAAGCTGCGGCCTTCTGAACCTGGGCCTTCTAAACGTAAGCAGCGTGATGGCAACCGAACACTTTATGGAAACCGAACGCACTGACCCACTGCAACCGGCTACCCTGGCGCTGTTGCAGGGGGATAACCGGCACGCCTGGCAATCTTTGCAGCAGGCATGGCCCGCCCTCACAAGTGATGCCGAGCGCCGTAGCTGGCAGGGGATGCTGGCCGCGCTGAGTGCCCAGCACTGCGGCAAGGATTTCCCGCTCACTCTGCCTGATGGGGTGAGCGAGCTGCGCCTTGAGCTAATCCAGCGCGATGCGCCACTGTTGCGGGACTATCGGGTGCAGCTGACCGGCGAGGGGCCCATCACCGCCGCGGAACTTATCGATTCCGCTGGCCACAACCGGTTGGCAGGTGCCCAGTGGGAGGCGGAAGGGAGTAAGGGGGTCAGGGTCGTGGGGGCCGATCTGCCGATGCCTTTACCAACCGGACTCTATCAGCTACGGCTGACGGTGGCGGGCAAGGAGTGGCAGGTGGCGTTGCCGCTGCCTGCGGTGCAGGATCTGGACTGGCTCTCCCGCTCGCCGCAGGCGGTGGCCAATCCCCCCGCCAATCCCGCTTCCTGTACGCCGCTCTGGCTTGAGCAGACGGTGCTGGCCCGCCCGCAATACTCCCTGCTGTGGTGGAACCGTCTGCCTCTCGATGGCAAGGTGGGTTGGCCTGCTGCCACGCCCGACAGCTGGCGCACCCTCTCGCTGGTGCAAACCAGCCAGCGCGGTCAGCTGGTGTTGCAGCTAAGCCACAGTCAGGCGGGGCCGGTGGACTAATGGATGTCGTGATGGTCAGTTGCACGCAATCCTGACATTGGCCTGACAATCGCAGGCGGCCAATCTGCTGAAATGGCGATTCCCGTGTGTTATCAGGAATCACCGACCATGACTTTTCTTCCCGTGCTAACGAGCCGGATCCGCCCGCTGTTGCTGTTAGCGCCGCTGTTCTCCCTGCCTGTCGATGCGCTGACTCTGGCCAACGATCAGTGGCGCATCGAGTTGGATCCCGCCACCCTGGCGGCCGAGGTTGTGCTGCCATCGGGCAAGCACCTGCTCATCTCTTCTCCCGGCCCGCGTCAGCCGGTCACCGCGCTGCAGCAGGAGGGGGAGCGCGCCAGCTGGCTGACCCGTGCTGATGGCGAGGTGCGGGCCTTGGCTCGCCTCGAGGGCAATCGTCTGATCCTTACCCTGAGCCGTGTGAGTGCTGGCGAGCTGGTGTGGCCGCGGGTACCGGCAGGTGCGCAGGCGCTGATACTGCCGATCCACGAGGGATTTCGTATTCCGGCTACCCACACTGCGTGGCGCAAGGCGCTGGCGCAGGAGTATCAGGGGATCAACACCACGGATAATCTGACCCTGCCGGTGGTCGGGTTGGATTACGGTGATCAGCAGTTGGCGATCCTCTTTGCCAACCCCTTCAACAACCGGCTCACCTTTGCGCCCAAGCAAGATGGCATTGCCCTCACCGCGACCCATAGCGTCAATCGCCTCAATCTGGCTGACCCCTATGAGGTGGCAGTGTCGTTGCAACCGGGCAACGACTGGCTAGCGGCGGCCAAGGCCTATCGCAGCTGGTTGCAGGAGCGGGGCGAGCTGGTCTCGCTCGAGAGCAAGCTGGCGGCAGTAAAGGATGGCAAGCGGCTGATCGGCTCCTCTCACCTCTACCTCTGGGGCGAGCGACTGCTGGTTCCACAGGATGTGAAGAGTTGGCCCGCGCTGCGCCGCCTGATCCCCGCCGACTGGCTTAAGGGGGAGAGTAAGAGTGCGCTGCAAGCGCCCGATCTTGAGCGCAATCGCTACCTGCAAAATCTGGTATTGGCCGGAGTGGAGCAGGCGCTGGCGCAGCGTCATCCGGGTCAGCAACCGGCCGATTTCACCGCCCGGCGCACGCTGGCTGCCACGCAACTGGGGGCTGCGCTCAACGAGCCTCAGAGCTGGGGCGATGGCAGCTCGGCCAAGATGATCGCCGCTCTCAAGCAGGCTGGACTACCAAAACTCTGGTTGGGTCTGCCCCAGTGGACCGCCGGTTTTGCTGCGCCAGAGGGGATTGAACTTGCCAAACAGGCGGGCTATCTCATCGCCCCTTACGACTCTTACGATACCGCGCTGCCGGAGGGTAATCGCCAGCCGAGCTGGCTCACCGCCCAGATGGGGCAGGATATTTACCTGCGCTGCGGCATCATGCAGGAGAATGGGCGGCGCAAGAGCGGCTTTCAAAACAGCGGCGTTTACACCAATCAGGCCTGCGTGCGCCCGGTGATGGAGCAGCGCGTACCCTGGTTGCAGCAGGCGAGCCACTACAACAGCTGGTTCCTCGATGTGGCGGCGACCGGCATGGTGTTTGACGACTTCGATCCGGCCAAGCCGACCACTCAGGCGCAGGATGCGCAAAACCGGATGGCCGGGATGGCGTGGATTGCCAAGAGTCAGGGGGTGCTGGTGGGCTCCGAGGAGGGCGGGGCAGTAGCCAACCGCACCGCGGCCTTTGCCCATGGCCCCCAGACCAGCGGCTTTGGCTGGCAGGATCCCGATATGCGCCGCAACAAGCGCTCTCCCTACTATCTGGGTGCCTGGTATCCCGACTATCAGCCTGCATTTTTCTTTCGCCAGAGCCACCTAAAACCTGAGTATCAGGGGCTCTACTTTGATCCGGCGCTGCGGTTGCCGCTGTTCCAGAGCGTCTTTCACGACAGCATAGTGACCACCCATCACTGGACGATGGATAGCCTCAAATTCAGGGAGAGCCGTCAGGTCACCGAACTATTGCAGCAGCTCTACAACGTGCCGCCGCTGCTCAACCTCAGTCTGGATAGTGCCAGCGTGCGCATTCCCTATCTCAAGGGGCTCGATGCCTTCTTCCGCCCGCTGCATGAGCGGCTCTACAACCAGCCCCTCACCGGTTTTCGCTGGCTCGATAAAAGAGGAGAGGTGCAGCAGAGCGAGTTTGCCGATGGCACTCGACTGATTGCCAACTTCGGCCCGGCTACCGAGCAGGCAGGGATAAAACTGGCCGCTCAAAGCGTGCTGGCGCTGCCGCCCGATGGCAGCCAGCAGCAGTTTGTCTCGCAATCAGATGGAGCGCGTTGAAGTTGGAGCTGGTTGGTTTAGGTACTATGGTGGCGGGTAGCGATCGTGAAACTGATAGTGGAATAACAAGGATGCTTAATGAACAAACATGTGTTGATCACCGGGGGCAGTAGAGGAATTGGTGCTGCCACCGCCCGTTATCTGGCGGGGCAGGGATATAACCTTTGTATTAACTATCGGTGTGACCGGCAGGCCGCCGATGCGTTGGTGGCAGAGATTAAGGCTAACTTTGCTGTCTCCTGCATAGCCGTGCAGGCGGATATCAGCATCGAGGCAGAGGTGGTACATCTGTTTGAAGAGATGGACGAGCGACTCGGGGTGATCACTCATCTGGTGAACAATGCTGGGCTCTTGCAACCACAGATGAAAGTGATGGAGATGAGCGCTGCGCGCATCAACAAGACTTTGACCACCAATGTGACCGGCTATTTTCTTTGCTGTCGTGAGGCTGTACGGCGTATGGCTGTGGGCAGCGCCATTGTCAATGTATCCTCTGCCGCTGCCCGTTTGGGTTCGGCAGGTGAGTATGTAGATTATGCCGCTTCCAAGGGAGCGATCGATGTGCTGACCAAGGGGTTATCGTTGGAGGTCGCGGCAAAGGGAATACGAGTCAATGGTGTGCGTCCCGGCTTTATCTATACCGAAATGCATGCCGACGGTGGTGAGCCAGACCGTGTCGACAGGGTAAAGGATCTGATCCCCTTGCAAAGGGGCGGCCAACCAGCCGAGGTGGCGGCCGCTATTGCGTGGTTGTTATCGGACGAAGCCTCCTACTCTACCGGCACCTTCATCGATCTTGCCGGTGGACGCTAGAGCTTGATGCTACCGCTTATATCTGGATAAAAAAAGGGGCGCCCAAGCGCCCCTTTCTCGTTGAACCTGCTGTGGTTTATCTCACTCCCCCAGCAGTAGTTGCCAGACCGCCAGCACATGGCCTCGTTCGGTCAGTAACTGATCGTCGCTTACCTTGCGGGAGATCTCCGAGAGGTTGAGGCGATGGCCGAGGTTGCGGATCTCCAGATAGGCCTGCTTCAGCCCCTCCGCCTGCTCCAGGGTCAGCACCCCCGCCATCACGCACTCGTCGAAGATGCGCACGTTATCGGACCAGCGGGTGAGGGCATCGGGCTCGCCGCAGGCGTGGGCCAGCACCAGATACTGGGCGATAAACTCGATATCCACCATGCCACCGGGGGACTGCTTGAGGTCGAATTCGCCAGCCCCCGCTTTCAGCAGATGATCCCGCATCTTGTGGCGCATCTCGCGCACCTCGCGGGCCAGAGTCGGCAGCTCCCGCTCCCTGGCCAGCACATCGCGGCGGATACGGGCAAATTCGGCAACGATGGCATCATCGCCATAGATGGGGCGAGCCCGCACCAGCGCCTGATGTTCCCAGGTCCACGCCTCGTTTTGCTGGTATTGCTCGTAGGCCGACAGCGACGAGACCAGCAGGCCGGAGTCGCCGGAGGGACGCAGCCGCATGTCTATTTCGTAGAGGATGCCGGAGGGGGTGCGGGTGCTGAACAGGTGCAGGATCCGCTGGGCGAGGCGCAGGTAGAACTGGCGGCTGTCGATGGGCTTGCGGCCATCTGTGTAGCTGTTGGGATCGCCACCGTGCAGGAACACCAGATCGAGATCCGAGCCGTAGCCGAGCTCGATGCCGCCCAGCTTGCCGTAGGCCACTACCGCAAAGCCGCGCTGCCCGCTGGTTGCCACCTCGGGCGGTACTCCGTAGCGCTCGCTCATCTGGGCCCAGGCCTGATTGACCACCTCTTCGGTGATCGCCTCCGCCAGCCAGGTGAGGTGGTCGCTCACCTTCATCAGCGGCAGGGCGCCAGCGATATCGGCCGCCACGATGCGCAGCAGCTGCACCTGCTTGAACTGGCGCAGCGCTTCCATCTGCTGCTCCACGTCCTCTTCGGGGATGCGCAGCAGGAACTGACGCAGTTGGGGCTTGTACTGATCGAGCGGGGTGGGGTGATAGAGGTGCTGGGGATCGAGCAGTTCGTCCAGCAGGATGGGGTAGCGGGCCAGCTGTTCGCTCACCAGATGGCTGGCGTCGCACAGCCGCACCAGCTGGCGCAGGGCGCCCGGGTTTTCCGCCAGCAGCTGCAAATAGGCGCTGCGGGTGAAGATGCGGGTCAGCAGCTCACACACCCGCTCGAACAGGCGAGCAGGTTGCTCACTGGCGACCACCAGCCGCAGCAGCTCCGGCATCAGCCAGTCCAGCGCGATGCGCCCCTGCGGGCCCACCTGACGGCGCTTGTACTCCTCCTTGAAACGCAGCAGGGCGGCGCAGAGCGGGGCGGGCTCGGCCACCCCCTGCGCGGTCAGCAATTTTTCCAGCTCGGTGGCATCGAGCTCGGTGCGCCAGAGATCGAGCCAGAGCTGCTCCAGATGGGCGGGTGCCTCTTTCTCTTCCCCCACCACGGCGGCGAACTCCTGATGGACGGCGGCCATCTCCTCATCGAGATGAGCCATAAAGGCGCCCCAGTCGGCAAAACCGAGGGCGGCGATCAGCCGCTGGCGATCCCGCTCTTCGGTGGGCAGGGTCTGGGTCTGCTGATCGCCGATCTCCTGCAAGATGTTCTCGACCCGGCGCAGGAAGCGATAGGCCATCAGCAAGCGATCGCAATGGGCGGATTCGAGGGCGCCACATTGGGCGATGGCGGCCAGCGCTTCGGGCAGGTGACGCACCCGCAGCGCCGGTTCGCGCCCGCCGCGAATAAGCTGCAGCGCCTGGGCGATAAACTCCACTTCACGGATGCCGCCAGCTCCCAGCTTGATGTTGCCCTCCAGCCCCTTGCGGCGCACCTCGGCGGCGATCATCGCCTTCATCTGGCGCAGGCCGTCGATAACGCCAAAGTCGATATAGCGGCGAAACACGAAGGGGCGCAGCATCTCGGCCAGCTCCACTGCGTGTTCGAACTGGGGCCCCAGTACCCGCGCCTTGACCATGGCGTAGCGTTCCCAGTTGCGACCGTGATGCTGGTAGTAATCCTCCATGGCGGCAAAGGAGATGGCGAGCGGCCCCGCATCGCCAAAGGGGCGCAGTCGCATATCGACCCGGAACACCTGACCATCCTGGGTGGGCTGGTGGAGGGCGTTGATGATGCGCTGACCGAGCTTGATAAAGAACTGCTGGTTGGCGAGATCGCGCCGCCCGCCGACCGTGTAGCCATTTTCAGGGAAGGTGAAGATAAGGTCGATGTCCGAGGAGAAGTTCAGCTCGCCACCGCCCAGCTTGCCCATACCGAGGATCAGTAGCGGTTGCGGGTTGCCGTTGCCGTCCATCGGGGTGCCCAGTTCGCCGCACTGTTTGGTGTAGAGCCAGTCGCGGGCAGAGCAGATCAGGGCATCCGCCAGTTTGGTGAGGTGGATAAAGCTCTCTTCTACTTCAGCGTGGCCCAGCAGCTCGCGCCAGGCGGTCACCAGCATGCGGCTGCGGCGGAACTGGCGCAGGATGCGCTTGAGCGCCTCTTCATCGCTTACCTCGGCCAGTAGGGCGGTCAGATCGTGCTGGTAAGCGGGCCAGCGTTCGGTTAGTTCGAGATCACCGGAGGCGAGTAGTTCGGTCAGCAACTCTGGCTGTTTGAAGAGGGAGTCGGCGACAAAATCGGAGAGGCCGAGCAGGGTCAGCAGGGTCTGGCGAACGGGCTCGGGCAGCGAGCCATAGTCGGGGGCCAGCTCGACCAGTCGCTGCCATTGGCGCTCGGCCTGTTCTTGCAGCAGGGGGGAGAGGGCGGAGAAAGAGGGAGAGTGCTGGGCCACGGTTGCCGTCCTTGTGGTTCACTACAGCGGGTTAACGACACGAGGTTAACAACGCTGCCGGTTCAAAATGGTGGTTGCCAATCTAGCACTGTCAGGCCCCCGCGTCACAGCGCAGGGGCGAGAAGCATGATCCGGCAAATAAAAATGGGCTCCCTGTCGGGAGCCCATTGGATTGCACTGGTCATTATCAGTGGCTGTCGACCCAGACGAACTTGAGGACGAACAGCAGGGCTACCACGAGTACGCAGGGGTTGATCTCGCGCCAGCGGCCGGTGCCCGCCTTCATCACGCAGTAGGAGATAAAGCCCACGGCGATCCCCTCGGTGATGGAGAAGCTGAACGGCATCATGACGGCGGTCATAAAGGCCGGTACCGCTTCGGTCAGATCTTCCCACTTCACCCGGGTCAGCTCGGAGCACATCAGCACGCCCACATAGATAAGGGCGCCAGCGGCGGCATAGGCCGGCACCATGGCGGCGACCGGAGAGAAGAAGATCGCCAGCAGGAACAGCAGGCCGACCACGATGGCGGTCAGACCGGTGCGGCCGCCAACGGCGACGCCGGAGCTGCTCTCGATAAAGGCGGTGACCGAGGAGGTGCCCATGAAAGCGCCGCCGACGGAGCTCACGCTATCGACCATCAGCGCCTGTTTCATGCGCGGGAAGTGGCCCTTGTCATCGGCCAGCTTGGCGCGGTTGGTGACGCCGATCAGGGTACCGGAGGAGTCGAACAGGTTGACCAGCATAAAGGAGAAGATGATCCCGGCGAGGCTGATATCGAGCGATCCCATCAGATCCAGCTGGCCGAACACCGGTTCGATGCTGGGGGGCATGGAGATGAAGCCCTTGAAGGTGACATCGCCAAACAGCCAGCCCAGACCCGTGGTGACCACGATGGCGATCAGCACGGCGGAGTGGACGCCGCGGGCGGAGAAGATGCAGATCAGGAAGAAACCGAGCAGACCCAGCAGGCAGGGCAGGGAGGTGAGATTGCCCACGGTCACCATAGTCGCGGGGCTGGCCACGACGATCCCGGCGTTGTGCAGGCCGAGCAGGGCGATCAGCAGACCGATACCGGCGGTGATGCCGACCCGCAGAGTAAGCGGGATGTTGCCGATCAGCCAGTAGCGCACCCGCAGCAGGGTGAGGATCAACAGGCCCATGGCGCCCCAGAAGATGGTGCCCATGCCCACTTGCCAGGAGTAACCCATGCCCGCGACCACCACGAAGGCGAAGAAGGCATTGAGGCCCATGGCGGGGGCCAGCGCGATCGGCAGGTTGGCCAACAGGCCCATCAGGATGCTGCCGATACCGGCGATGAGGCAGGTGGTGACGAACACGGCCTGGGTGTCCATGCCCGCCGCAGAGAGGATCTGCGGGTTGACGAACACGATATAGACCATGGTCAGGAAGGTGGTGATACCGGCGATCACTTCGGTGCGGGCGGTCGTGCCATGGCCTTGCAGGGCAAACAGGCGCTCAAGCAATCCTTGCCCGGCGGCCTGATTGGCAGCTTGGTGTTGTTGATTCATGTTGGATTCCAATAGGTGACGTGAAATAAGCAGCAGGGGAACGGGCTATCCCATCCATGCGGGGTAAATTGCCCTGTTTCTGGCGGTTAAGTAACCAGACTCGTCCTGATACCGTGACAGAGCGCACATTTTCACACAGGCGGCGCCGTTTACAAACCCCGGATCTGCGAAGCAGATCAATGAATAGAGTAAAAATTCAAACGTTTGCTTTTTGAGCGTGAAAAAAGGTTCTCAGCAGAGAACCTTTTATCGAAAATTGGGGGCTTAAAGGGTTTTGAAGTAGCGCTCGACCAGCTGGGCCAGCACAGAGTCGAGCCGGTCTTGAACCTCACCCAGTTCGCGGCCGAAGCGGCGCAGAAAAAGGCTTGCCTGCTCTTCGGTTAGCTTGCGCCCCTCGATAAAGAACTCCTGCTCCGGCAACTGTTTGTCGTAGCGGGGGATCAGCACCCAGCTCACCAGCTCGGGCTCCACGGCGGCAAAAATCTTGGCGGCGGCGGCACAGAAGGTCTCTATGTGCTCCTTGCCATCCGGCCCGAGGCAACCCGGTTCAACCCGGATCTGGATGGTGAGTTTTTTCTCTATGGGGGTCGTCATCGTGCTACATCCATGCAAAGGCATCCGTCTAGGATTGTAAGTCAAAAGGCAAGAGAAAGGGGAGCCGAAGCTCCCCTCAACACGCAGTCAGCCTTATTTGGCGATGCGCTTATATTTAGCGCGATGGGGCTGGATCGCCTCGGCGCCGTAGGTCTTCTTCTTCCACTCTTCGTATTCGGTAAAGTTACCTTCGAAGAACTCGATCTTGCCCTCATCCTGATAGTCGAGGATGTGAGTGGCGATACGGTCGAGGAACCAGCGGTCGTGGGAGATGACCATGGCACAACCCGGGAACTCCAGCAGGGCGTTCTCGAGGGCGCGCAGGGTTTCGATATCCAGATCGTTGGTCGGTTCATCCAGCAGCAGTACGTTGCCGCCGGTCTGCAGCAGCTTGGCCAGATGCAGACGACCGCGCTCACCACCGGAGAGTTCGCCAACCCGCTTCTGCTGGTCGGAACCCTTGAAGTTGAAGCGGCCGATATAGGCGCGGCTCGGGAACTCGTAGTTGCCGATGCGCAGGATATCCTGACCGTCAGCGACCTCTTCGAAGACCGTCTTCTTGTCATCCATGCTGTCGCGGAACTGATCGACAGAGGCCAGCACCACGGTTTCACCCAGGGTGATGGCGCCGGAATCCGGCTGCTCCTGACCCGACATCATGCGGAACAGGGTCGACTTACCGGCACCGTTCGGGCCGATGATGCCGACGATGGCACCCTTCGGAATGGCAAACGACAGATCGTCGATCAGCACCCGATCACCGTAGGATTTGCGCAGGTTGGCCACTTCCACCACCTTGTCGCCGAGGCGCGGTCCGGGCGGAATGAACAGCTCGTTGGTCTCGTTGCGCTTCTGGTAGTCGTTGGTGTTGAGCTCTTCGAAGCGAGCCATACGGGCCTTTGACTTGGCCTGACGCCCTTTCGGATTTTGACGAACCCACTCCAGCTCTTTCTCGATGGACTTGCGACGGGCCGCTTCGGAACTTGCTTCCTGCGCCAGACGGGCATCCTTCTGCTCCAGCCAGGAGGAGTAGTTGCCTTCCCACGGGATACCTTCGCCGCGGTCCAGTTCCAGGATCCAGCCCGCCACGTTGTCGAGGAAGTAACGGTCGTGGGTGATGGCTACAACAGTGCCTTCGTAGTCGTGCAGGAAGCGCTCCAGCCAGGCCACGGATTCCGCATCCAGGTGGTTGGTCGGTTCGTCCAGTAGCAGCATGTCCGGCTTTTCCAGCAGCAGACGGCACAGTGCCACACGGCGGCGCTCACCACCGGAGAGGTGCTTGATTTTGGCATCCCAAGCTGGCAGGCGCAGGGCATCGGCCGCACGCTCCAGCTGGTTTTCCATGTTGTGGCCGCCCTGGGCCTGGATGATGGCCTCCAGCTCGCCCTGTTCGCGGGCCAGCTTGTCAAAGTCGGCATCCGGGTCGGCGTAGGCCGCATAGACCTCGTCCAGGCGGGCCATGGCGCGCTTCACCTCGCCAACGGCCTCTTCGACCGCTTCGCGTACGGTCTGCTCCGGCTCCAGCTTCGGCTCCTGTGGCAGGTAGCCAATCTTGATGCCGGGCTGCGGACGGGCTTCCCCTTCGATCTCGGTATCGATGCCCGCCATGATGCGCAGCAGGGTCGATTTACCGGCGCCGTTCAGACCCAGCACGCCGATCTTGGCGCCCGGGAAGAAGCTCAAGGAGATGTTCTTGAGAATATGACGCTTGGGCGGCACTACCTTGCCGACCCGGTTCATGGTGTAAATAAATTGAGCCATTGGCTAATTCTCTTCCTTTTCAGCAAGTTAATGTCTTGGCATTAACAGACTGATGTCGTGGTGGGGCCAGGTCGACACAGGTCAACCGGGTTCCAAAAAACCCGTCGATTGTAAACCAACGGACGAGGGGGGGCAAAGGTGGCACCCGGCTATATCCCCCCTTTGCCGCAGCGGTCACGCCTTGCTGCATCAGCCGTGCAATTTGGGCATGATGTGGGCTGCCGTTTTGTTCCGGAGCCGTCATGAACCCATCTCCTCAAGCCCCCTCACTGGCCGACTTTCTCTGCACAATGGGATTGGACGCCGCGCTGAGTGAAGCTCTCTGCCAGCGCTTGCCACGGCAGACGCTGCGCGCCGGTCAGGCACTGTTGGCGCAAGGGGCAGAGCAGGAAGCTGCCTTCTATATCGAAGCGGGCATCGCTCGCGCCTGCCACTACACCCGGGACGGACAGGAGCGCTGCAAGGAGTTCTACTTCGAAGGGGAACTCTGCCTGCTCTATGACAGCTGGCTCACGGGATCGATCGCCCGCTATCAGCTGGAGGCGCTGACGGAGCTGCAGGTGGTGCGGATGCCGCTCACCCTGCTGGATGAGCCCGCCTGGCAGCCGGTCTGTATGGCTCTGCTACGCCAGCAGCTCGGTAACAAGGAGCGCAAGGAGGCGTTTTTGCTGCTTCACTCTCCCGAGGAACGTTATCGGGAGCTCTGTCACACCTTCCCCCACTGGCCTGCGCGGCTCACTCAGGTGCAGCTCGCCAACTACATCGGTATCAGTCCGGTCACTCTGTCACGGATCCGCAGGCGCATTAACACGGGTTAATGCCGCTCTCCGACCATCCCCTCATGCTGCGCCATCCAAATGACGGATGAGGAGTGGATGATGTCGCTGTTTCTGTGGTCGCAGCTGGTGGTGAGCCTGGCCTTGTTGCTCGATCTGTTGTCGTTTCAGTTGCGGGATCGCCGCAGGATCCTGGCCTGTCTGGCCCTCTCCTGCGCCCTCAATGCCGGTCACTTTGCCCTGCTCGGGCAGTGGTCGGCCGCCAGCCTGTTGCTGCTGGCCAGCGTGCGCTTTGTTGTGAGTATCTGGCTGGTTCACCGCATCTTGATGTGGCTTTTCATGGGATTGGCCTGTGCGGCGGCGCTGGCGACCTATCAGGGCCTGATCTCATGGATCGGGCTGCTGGCGAGCCTGCTGCAAACCCGGGCCGCGTTTTGCACCGACGATCGCCTGTTGCGGCGCTGGATGCTGCTCGGTACCCTCTGCTGGCTGGTTAACAATCTGCTGGTGGGCTCACCGGTCGCCGCGCTGATGGAGGGGCTGTTTCTGGTCAGCAATCTGGTTGGCTACTACCGCCACTATGGCTTCGATTATTGGGGGGCGTGGCCGCCACAGTGGCCGCAGAAAGAGGCGTGTGCCGCCTTCCGATCGGGCGAGCTCCTGATTTTCCGCTCAGGGCTGCTTGTGGCCAGCGAAGTAGAGCACCCGTTTCACATACTCCTGGGTCTCGTCATAGGGCGGGATCCCGCCATAGCGCACCACCGCTTTTTCCCCGGCATTGTAGGCCGCCGAGATCAGCACCCAGTTGCCATCGAAGCGGCGATCCAGCCATTTGAGATAACTGACGCCGCCCTTGATGTTCTGTGCCGGATCAAAGGGTTGGGTGACACCAAAACGTTGCTGGGTTTCAGGGATCAGCTGCATTAGCCCCTGAGCATTCTTGGGTGAAACGGCGCGGCTGTTGAGATTGGATTCGGCGATGGCAATCGCCAGTACCAGCCGGGCATCCACCTTATGGTGTTTGGCGGCGTGACGCAGCATGCTGACCAGTTTTTGCTTGGCGGGGGGCTGGCGGGCAACCCAGGTGTCGACATTGAAGGGGGTGGAAGGGA
The DNA here is from genome assembly GCF_040908505.1 of Aeromonas sp. R1-2. Classification (NCBI taxonomy): domain Bacteria; kingdom Pseudomonadati; phylum Pseudomonadota; class Gammaproteobacteria; order Aeromonadales; family Aeromonadaceae; genus Aeromonas; species Aeromonas sp. R1-2. The sequence continues at coordinate 17,858 of NZ_JBFODU010000012.1, forward strand.
GCCCGGCCAGATAGCTACCCTGCCCGCCACGGATCCCAATGCCGCACTTATCACCCATGGGGGCATTGCCGATGCGGGCGTTGTAGTAACGGGCGGCCTGTCGGTTACCAAGGCGCATTGCCATGGCGAGGTAGCTGTTGGCCAGCTTGGCGCTGCGTACCGAGGCGGGGCCGGTGGCGAGCAGGCGGCCGATCCGGAAATATCCTTCGGGATTGCCGGTGCTGGCGGCGACACAGTAAAGGGCGATGGCCTTTTGCAGATTGCCGTGTTGCTGGGCCACTTGACCCTGCTTGATCGCCGTCAGCGCCTTGGGGGCCTGTCTGAAATCCCTGCCCTGTGCCATCGCCTGCGGCGTACCTGCCAGTAACAACGACAAAAAAAGCAGCAAAAACAGTCCGTTTTCGCTGATGTGCCTCATGGGTTATCTCCTGTTTGAGTACAGAAGATATAGAGGAACATGGCTGCTATCGCCACGAACCCAGTGGATCCTGTTGTTATAGCCGGTTGATTTCAGAGAGCAAAACGGTATGGAACTAATGGCATTGCGAGAGTTTCACACCATTTTTCATCCGGTTAGAAGTCGTGGTGATACTCCTGCTCATCCTGCACGGCAGGCGGAAGCGTGCGATAGAAGCTGCCAACTTCGCTGACAACCCAGAGCGAAAGCAGGGCCAGCAGGTTGAGCAGGGGAAGCAGAGAGTGGTTCTGGGTCAGGGCATAGGCCGCAATGGCGGCACCGGTCAAAAGCAGGGTTCGGATCATGAGGTGGCTCCTTGTCGTCATGGGGGTGTTGCGTGGCCACGGACAGAGCGCCTGGGGTCGGGAGTTGTTCCCGGGTGGCACGAAGCGCGCTGAGTATATCGCGTCATGCCGCTGCCGATCCGTGGTGTCATCACACTTTCCATAGTCATGGGTTTCGTATCGAGTTGAGCCCCGCTAGGTGCGGGGCCAGTAATGGTTTGACGGTCAGAAGAAACCGCCGTTGTTATCGTCACTGTCGGCCCAGCCGCTACTCTGGCTATCGTCGTCGAGAAAATTGCTGCCAGCATCGGGAGGTGAATCCCAGCCGTCCCAGCGCACCGGTTCCGCATCGACCGGATTGGCGATGGGCGCTGGCTCTATGATGTCGATGATCTCCTCGGGCCGATTGTTGTGAAACAGTCCGCCGATCATATCGGCCAGCATCACGCCACCGGCCACACCGGCGGCGGTTTGCAGGGCGCCCCCTAAAAAGGAGCTGGCACGGGATGCTGGCTGGGCAGAAGCGGTTGCCGGTGGTGGCGTAAAGCGCGGGGGCGGGCTGCTTTCGCTACCAAACAGGCCGGAGAGAAAACTGCCACCACTTGGGGTGCTCTGGCTGGCTTCCAGCTCCTTGACCCGCTCGTTGAGGCGAGTAAGGGCTGCCTGCTGAATTAGCAGCGCCTGGGCCATGTAGTAGGGGGCGTCGGGCTGCTGGGCCAGATGCTGGCGGATCAGCTGATCCGCTTGTGGGTCTCGCTTGCTATCCCTGGCTTGCGCTTGCTTGAGGCGGTCGAACAGTCCATCGATCAGACCCTGTTCCTGTGATTGCATCTCAAATCCTCGCTATGGTGCGCAGACAGTGCGTTTAGCCATCCTAAAACCCGCGGGGCATCAGTGGTATCTGATTAACTCATCAATGACCGAGGGGTTACCCGCGCTCGTCAGCGGGCGGGCCGGTAGTAGTCGAGATACCAGCGGACAAACTCGGCAACACCTTGCTTTAGAGGCGTAGCGGGGCGCAGGCCGGTGAGGGTGTGCAGCGGCTCGCTGTCGGCCCAGGTGGCGTGCATGTCGCCTGCCTGCATCGGCAGCATCCGCTTGATGGCGGGCTTGCCGATGGAATCCTCCAGCGCCTCGATAAAATCGAGCAGCCGCACCGGCTGGCCGTTACCGATATTGAGGATGCGGTAGGGGGCTGCGCTCTCGGCCATGTTATGCTCGCTGGCGTGCCAATCGGGATTGGGGCGGGGCGGCTGATCGGCGACGGCGAGGATCCCCGCGACGATGTCGTCTATGTAGGTGAAGTCGCGGTTGAGAGCGCCGTGGTTGTACACATCGATAGGCTCACCCGCGAGGATGGCGCGAGTGAACTTGATGATGGCCATGTCGGGCCGCCCCCAGGGGCCGTAGACGGTAAAGAAGCGCAGCCCTGTGGTGGGCAGGCCATAGAGCGCCGAGTAGGCGTGGGCCATCAGCTCGCCACTCTTCTTGGTGGCGGCGTAGAGGGAGACCGGGTGATCCACCCGCTGTGCGGTGGAGTAGGGCATCTGATCCCCCATGCCATAGACCGAGCTGGAGGAGGCGTAGATGAGGTGCTGAATCCCGTGGTGACGACACTCCTCCAGCACCGTCAGCATGCCGGTGAGGTTGCTGTCGGCATAGGCGAACGGATTGTCGATGGAGTAGCGCACCCCCGCTTGCGCCCCCAGATGGATCACCCGCTCGAAGCGGTGGCGGGCAAACAGGGTCGCCATCGCCTCGCGATCCGCCAGATCCAGCCGCTCGAAGTGAAAATGGGGGAAACTGGCCAGCTGGGCCAGCCGCGCCTCTTTCAGACTCACCTCGTAGTAGTCGTTGAGGTTGTCGAGCCCCACCACCTGATGACCTGCGGCGCACAGCTTGCTGGCCACATGAAAACCGATAAAACCGGCGACGCCGGTAACCAGATAGATCATGGTTGAGTCTCCGGGTTGCAGCTGGTGTTGGCAGGCTGCTTTTTGGCGGGAAGATGTGGCCGCCCGATGGCGTGATAGTCAAACCCGAGCTCGCTGAGCTGGCGCGGGTCATAGAGGTTGCGGCCATCGATGATGACGGGCTGATTGAGCAGGGCTTTCAGCTGCTGGAAATCGGGGGCGCGAAACGCCTGCCACTCGGTACAGATCAGCAGGGCATCGGCCCCTTCCAGTGCCGCCTCCTGAGTGGGGCAGAGCAGCAGATCCGGCCGCTGGCCGTAGATCTGGCGGGCACGCCCCATCGCCTTGGGATCAAAGGCCTGCACCCGGCCACCGGCAGCCCAGATGGCGGCCAGCAGCGGGCGGCTCGGCGCATCGCGCATATCGTCGGTGCCGGGTTTGAACGCCAGCCCCCACAGGGCGAAGGTGCGGCCGCGCAGATCCGGGCCGAAGCGGGTCAGCAGGGTTTGCGCCATCTTCAGTTGCTGGCGCTGGTTGACCTGCTCGACCGCCGTCAGCAGCGGGGCGTCGCAGCCGACACTCGCCGCGGTATGGCGCAACGACTTGATATCTTTGGGGAAGCAGGAGCCGCCGTAGCCGCAGCCCGGGTAGATAAAGTGGTAACCGATGCGGGGATCGGCCCCCATCCCCTGGCGTACTGCCTCGATATCGGCCCCCAGCTGCTCGGCGAGGGCTGCCATCTCGTTCATAAAGGAGATCTTGGTGGCCAACATAGCGTTGGCAGCGTATTTGGTAAGCTCGGCGCTGCGCAGATCCATCACCACGATCCGGTCGTGATTGCGGTTGAAGGGGGCGTAGAGGGCGCGCAACTGCTCAAGCGCCCGCTCGCTGTCACAGCCGATGATGATGCGATCCGGCCGCATGCAGTCGTTGACCGCCGCCCCCTCCTTGAGAAACTCGGGGTTGGCCGCCACCTCGCAGGCGAGGGTCAGCCCACGCTCGGCCAACTGCTGCTCAATGTGTTCCCTTACTTGTTGCGCCGTGCCGACCGGTACTGTGCTCTTGGTCACCACCAGCTTGGGGTGGTTCATCAGTCGGCCTATGGTGTCGGCCACCGCCAGCACATGTTGCAGATCGGCCGAGCCATCCTCGTCAGCCGGGGTGCCCACGGCGATCAGCAGCAGGTCGCCGTGTGCCACGCCAATGGCGGGATCGACCGTGAAGCTCAAGCGGCCGCTGGCCAGATGACTCTCGACCAGCGTGGCCAGCCCCGGCTCATAGAAGGGGATCTGCCCCAGCCTGAGGGCGGCGATCCGCTCGTCATCCACATCCACGCAGCAGACCTGATGGCCCACCTCGGCCAGAACGGCGGCCTGCACCAGCCCGACATAGCCTGTGCCAAAAATGGTGACCTTCATGAAAAGTGCCTCGTGCTGTGAATGGGGGGATGGCGCGCTTAAACCGCGGCATGCTGCATCTTGGTGCAGCGAGTGTCAATGCCAGATGACAGGCACCAGAATGGGGCGTTCAGCCTGACTGTTGTGATCCTTTTCACAAAAAATAGACTGGACCCCATAACGAAGCCCTGTGGACAGGGCTCGCAGCCCGCCCGCAACGGCAGGCGACAGACACTCTCTCTTTACTTCGCTTGGATACAGGTTATGGACAACACCTCGATTCGCACTGCCCATCCTATTTATGAGGATGTGCTGGCCCTGCTGACGGCGGCCGGCTTTGTTTCCCTCGGCATCTTTCTGTTTCATCAGGTTGGCCTGCTCACTGGCGGTACTGCCGGGCTGGCGCTGCTGCTGCAAAAGGTGACCGGCATCAGCTTCGGCCTGCTGTTTTTCGGCATCAACCTGCCCTTCTATGCGTTGGCATGGTTGCGGATGGGGCCACGTTTTACCTTCAACACCTTTGTCTCGGTGGCGGCAGTCTCCTACATGACCGATCACCTCAACGGGGTGTTGCAGATCGGCAAGATAGAGCCTCTCTATGCGGCGCTGATCGGCGGCACCCTGATCGGCATGGGGCTGCTTATTATGTTTCGTCACAAGTCGAGTCTGGGGGGCTTCAACATTCTGGCGCTCTTTATTCAGGATCGCTTTGGCATCCGGGCGGGCAAGCTGCAGATGGGGCTCGATTGCGCCATTGTTGTTGCCTCGTTTTTCGTGGTGCAGCCCTGGATCCTGGCGCTCTCCATCGTGGCGGCAGTTATCTGTAATCTGGTGTTGACACTCAACCACAAGCCGGGCCGCTACCAGATTGCCTGACAAGCGGCAGCCGTGGCTCGATAAGACAAGCGTGACCCGATAGCACGAGGCGGCCTGATGGCCGCCTCGTCTGTTTCTCCTCTGGTGTTTTTCGCTGCGCCTAGCTCGCCTGTTCCAGCCTGCTGTCGCCGCTCGTAGCGTTGCCATTGATCGCGTTGCCACTGATGGCGCGATCACCAGCTGCGAGCGGGGTGTGGCAGGCCACCTGATGATGGGCCTCATCACACGCCTCAAGCTTGGGCGCCTTGCTTTTGCACAGCTCGGTCGCATGGGGGCAGCGCTGGTGGAAGTGGCAGCCGCTTGGCGGCGAGATGGGGGAGGGCACATCGCCGGTCAGCAGAATGCGCTGGCTGCGCCTGCGTGGATCCGGCACCGGAATAGCGGAGATCAACGCCTGGGTGTAAGGGTGGCGCGGCGCCAGGTAAAGCGACTGGGCATCCGCCAGCTCGACGATCCGTCCCAGATACATCACTGCAATCCGATCCGAGATATGTTTGACCACCGACAGATCGTGGGCGATGAAGATGATGGAGAGGTTCATCTCTCGCTGCAGGCTGAGCAGCAGGTTGACGATCTGCGACTGCACCGAGACATCGAGGGCCGAGACCGCCTCGTCGCACACCAGCAGCTTGGGCTTGAGGGCGATGGCGCGGGCGATGCCGATCCGCTGGCGCTGACCGCCGGAAAACTCGTGGGGGTAGCGATCCACTGCACTGCCCGGCAGGCCCACTTTTGCCAGCAACTCCTGCACCCAGCCGCGCCGCTGCTCAGTGTTGCCTTTACCGTGGATGATAAAGGGCTCCTCCAGGATCTGGCCCACGGTGTGGCGGCTGTTGAGAGATTCTGCAGGATCCTGAAACACCATCTGCATCTCCTGGCGCAGGGAGCGCATCTCCTTCGGGCTGAGGGCGGTGATATCGCGCCCCTCGAAGGTGATGGTGCCTGCGGTCGGCTCGAACAGCTTGAGCAGGCTGCGCCCGAGGGTGGACTTGCCGCAGCCCGACTCACCCACCAGCCCCAGCGTCTCCCCCTGTTTCAGGTCGAAGCTGATGCCATCCACCGCGTGAACCGTATATTGCTTGCGCAGGAACCCGCCTCCCAGCCGGAAGTGCTGTTTCAGATCCCTGACCGATAACAGAGTGCTCATACGGTCAACTCCTTCCAGTAGTGACAGGCGACATGGTGGCGCAGATTTAACTGCTCCACCGCCGGAATGGCGCTGATGCAGAGATCGGTCGCATGGGGGCAACGGTTGGAGAAGCGGCAGCCAGCGGGCATCTCGTGCAGGGCCGGTACCTGTCCCTTGATGGTCTTGAGCAGGCTCTTGGGCTCATCCTCAAGGCGCGGGATCGAGCTCATCAAGCCGTGGGTATAGGGGTGACGGGGATGGTCAAACAGCTCGAATACGTCGGCCTGCTCTACCGCCCGCCCGGCGTACATCACCACCACTTCGTCGCACAGCTCAGCCACTACCCCGAGATCGTGGGTGATAAAGATGATGGCCATCCCGGTCTGGGCTTGCAGCTCTTTCATCAGTTCGAGGATCTGGGCCTGAATGGTGACATCCAGCGCCGTGGTCGGCTCGTCACAGATAAGCAGGTCTGGCTCGCAGGAGAGCGCCATGGCGATCATCACCCGCTGGCGCATACCGCCGGAGAGGTTGTGGGGATAGACCGCAAAGCGCTGGGCCGGTTCCGGGATCCCCACCTTCTGCAGCATGGCAATGGCCGCGGCTTTGCGTTGGGCCTTGTCATACTCGGGGCGGTGGAGGCGAAACACCTCCATCAGCTGCTCCCCCACCGTCTGCACCGGGTTGAGGGCCGTCATCGGCTCCTGAAAGATCATCGAGATGCGGTTGCCGCGCACCTTGTACATCTGATCCGGCGCAAGCGACAGCAGCTCCTCCCCCTGAAAGCGGATGGAACCGGCTACCACTTGGCCATGGGGCTTGGGCAGCAGCCCCATGATGGCGAGCGAGGTAACGCTCTTGCCACAACCAGACTCACCGACGATCCCCAGCGTCTGACCCGGGGCCACCTTGAAGCTGACCCCGTCGAGCACCTTGATCTTGCCGTCATCGACGGCGAACTCCACCTCGAGATCGCGTACTTCGAGGATTGGGGCTGGGTGCTGGCCGCTATCAGCGGCGAACTCCCCCCCGTTATCCGGTACGTCAAGAATGGGGGCCTGGGTGTTGGGCATAACGGCTGCTCCCTTCGCAATGGCCTGAATATCAATGACGTGCATAGGTCTTGTCGAGCAGGTTGATGGGCGCCAGCGCCTCCCCTGCCTCCTTGGCGTTGCGGGTCTCTTCCTTCACCTTGGGATCGAGCCAGAGCAGACCGCCGCTACTGTGAGGATAACCGTCCATCGGCCAGTAGAGCAGATCCGGCGTGTTCTTGGTGGCAGGAACTTCCGGCAGCATCACATAACGCCAGCTGCTGGCCCGCACATAGTTGAGCTGCACCCCGGGCACGAAGATGGCGAGATCATAGATGCGCTGCTGGATCTGCTGGGAGAGCTTGGCCCGTTTGGCCATGTCGAATTCGACGTTGTAGGCATCGATCAGCGCGTCCAGCTCCTTGTCAGTCACGTTGAACAGGTTGTTGGTCTGCGGTTTGTTGGCGTTGGCGGAGTGGAAAAACTCCCAATATTGCGGATAGAGACCGCCGCCGCCCCAACCGAGCCAGGCCGCCTCGTGTTTCTTCTCCAGCATCACCTTGAAGCCGGTGGCGCCATCCACCAGATTGAGCTCCAGATCCAGACCCGCTTTCTTGGCCTCTTCTTTCAGCACGGTCAGTCGCTTGGAGTGCTCCTGACTGGTGTAGGTGAGTGCCAGCGTCAGCCGCTCACCCTTCTCATTTTGCAGGATGCCGTCCGGCCCCGGCTTGTTGTAGCCGCCCTTGGCAAAGTACTCCCGCGCTTTGCCAATGTCATAAGCCCGCTCCGGCAGCGTGATGTCAGTGAACTCGCCAAAGCCCGAGTCGAAGGTGGTGGCTCTGTCATAGTCGCCGCGCAGCACGGTCTCGATCATCTTGTCGATATTGAAGGCGTGCTGGATGCCGAGGCGCACGTTTACGTCCGCCAGCTTGGGGTTGGCCACATTGAGGTGCACCCCCTGACCGCCCTGTTTGGTGTCGGTCATGGCCATCACCTTCTGCACGTAGCCTTTTTTGTACTCCGGGGTGACCGCTTTTTCATGCCACCAGTTGGGCAGGATCATCTCGAAGGTATCGATCTCCCCTTTCAGGAAGTGGCGGAAGGCGATGTTGTGGTCGCGGATCACCTGCACCTTGATGGTGTCTATGTTGAATCTGTGCTGGTTGTAGCGATCGTCTTTTGCCCACCAATCCTTCTGCTTGCTGAAGGTGACCGACTTGCCCTTCTTGACGTCGCTGATCACGTAGGGACCTGTGGTGGGCACCACGGCCCAGTTGTACTGTTTTACCCAGTTGGGGGTCAGCTTGTAGTAGTGCTTGGGCTGGGGCCACAGCTCGGTGGTGTTGAGCAGGTCCATCTTGGCTTTGCGGTTGCCCGCTTTGACCATAATGGTGTGGTCGTCGATCTTCTCTACCGCTACCACTTCAGTGGTGTAGTAGTTGTTGAACCAGGGCCCCTTGATGTGTTTGGAGCGCATCATCTCGTAGCCGAAGGTGTAGTCGTCAGCATTGACCGGCTTGCCATCCGACCATTTGGCTCGCGGATCCAGCTTGAAGTAGACGGTCTGGCTGTCTGGCGCGATGGCCCAGTGGGTCGCGAGCGAGGGGATGGGGTTGCCGGTATTGGGGTGGAAGCTGATGAGTCGCAACTGGTTATCGAGAATAAAGGAGCGGAACGATCCGTTGGAGTCAGGCCCCACGGTGCGAAACGTCAGCGGAAAGCTCTCCACAAACATATTGAGGCTGCCGCCCGACAGCGCCTTGGGGGAGGCGAACACAGGATCCGTGTCGTTGGTCTCCCATTTGAGATCCGCGGGCAGGCTGGCCGCCCAGACCCAGGATCCGTTTACCAGCACAAAGAGAGCACCTATCCATTTGATTTTATTTTTCATGTTTGACTTCCAGGTCTGGCCCCTGCACTGGGGGTCTTGATTGATAACGGGATTATCCCTTGCTCCCGGGACCGCCGATGGCGGCGGCCCGTCCTTCATTAATCACTGTTCGTTACCCGACGCCTGCTGATGCGCGCTGGTACCGTCTGGCTTATTGGTAACGGGTAAATTTGCGCGGATCGAACGCCTCGCGGATCGCCTCACCGATAAAGGAGACCATGATCAGCACCAGACTCACCGCGGCCACCACCGAGCTGACGATCCAGATGGCATCCAGATTGTTGATGCCCTGGGAGAGTAGCTCCCCCCAGCTCGGGGTCGGTGGTGCCAGCCCGAAGCCCAGATAGTCGAGTGCCGTCAGGGTGGAGATATTGCCCACCACGGCGAATGGCGCCAGGGTTACGATCATCATCAAGGTGTTGGGCAGGATGTGGTTGAAGATGATCCGCCCGGTGGTCGCCCCTTGTGCCCGCGCCGCCATCACATAGTCCCGCGCCCGCTCCTTGTAGGTGAGGGTGCGCATATACCAGGTGATCCCCATCCAGCCGAACAGCACGTTGATGGCGACAAACAGGCCGAAGTTGGGCTTGGCCAGCGACACCAGGATCATGATGACGTAGAGAAACGGCACCTGGGACCAGATCTCGATAAAGCGTTGCAGGATGAGATCGAAGCGGCCGCCGAGAAAGCCCATCAGACAGCCGATGGTTACCCCGATGGCGTAACTGGCCGCCAGCGCGATAAAGGCAAAGCCGATGGCGATGCGAAAGCCGTAAACCAGTCGCGCCAGCACGTCTCGGCCGCTGGTGTCGGTGCCGAGGAAGTGGCGCTCAGCCGCGCTGGGGGCGTAGGGTGGGTAGGCATCCTCCTTGAAATCCTGCTCGTAGGGGTTCCAGGGCACCGGCGGCAGCAGCACCCAGTCGCCCTGGCCCTCTGCGGCAAATTTGGCCTTGAGCTGGCGGTAGTTGGTTTCGTACTCGTAATCGAGCCCGAACTGCTGGCCGGGGATCACATCACCATAGGTGGGGAAGTGCAGCTGGCCCTGATAGCTCACCATCAACGCCCGGCTGTTGACCAGCAGCTCCGCCAGCAGGGAGAGCAGCACCAGAGTGGTGAAGATGATGAAGGAGTAGTAACCGCGCTTGATCGACTTGAAGCGCTTGAGTTTTTTCAAGGTAACCGGATTGAGCTTCATGGTCAGTCTCCAAACCGCACGCGCGGATCAACAAGGGCAACACAGATATCGGAGACGATATTGCCAATCAGCATCAGCATGGAGGTGATGGCCAGAATGCCCATGACGGTGGGGTAATCCCGCTCGACGATAGCCTCGTAACCGAGCAGGCCGATGCCGTCGATGTTGAAGATGGTCTCGATGAGGAAGGAGCCGCCAAAGAAAACGGTGAGCACAGACCCCAGGTGACTGGCGATGGGGATCAGACTGTTGCGCATGGCATGGTCGGTGACCGCCTTGCGAAACGGTAACCCCTTGGCCACGGCGGTACGCACATAATCGGCTGACAGGTTCTCCATCAGGCTGTTTTTCATGGTCATGGTGAGGATGGCGAAATCGCCGATGGCGTAGGCGATAAGCGGCAGCAGGGCGTGGGCAAAGACGGTGCGGATCTGATCCCAGCTGCTCTCCATGTACTCAAAGTCGTCTCCCGGAAAACCACCCATCGGCAGCCACTCCAGATGGAAGGCGAAGACGGTGATGAGGAAGATCCCCACCACGTAGGCGGGCAGGGCATAGGCCATGTAGATAAGCATAGAGCTCAACGAGTCGAAGCGGCTGTTGTGCCTGAGCGCCTTCGCCACACCTAGCGGAATGGAGACCGCATAGCTCAGCAGAAAGGTCGCCAGCCCGAAGAAGGCGGTGACCGGGAGCCGCTCCTTGATGAGATCCCACACCGGTTCGTAGTAGCGGGTCGATTCGCCCAGATCGAGTACCGCCAGCTTCTGCAGCCACTCCCAATAGGCGACCAGCATGGGCTTGTCGAGGCCATAGAAGGCCTTGAGCTCCTCGATCTGTTCATCGGAGAGGGCCTGCGCCCCCTTGCTGCCACTGGAGCGGCCAGATTCATTCTGGGAAACCTGGGCTTGCAGCAGCATGCGTTCGACCGGACCGCCCGGCACGAAACGGGTGATGGTGAAGACGAGCAGGGTGATACCGAGAAACGTCGGGATGATCAAAAGCATCCGGCGTAGGAAATACGACAGCATGGTGGAACCTCGTCCTTGTTGTTCTTTTTTGCGGCCAGTCAAATCCGGTGACGGGCCTGTCCTTCCTGGCATTACGCGCTGGATTGGTTGCCAAACAGCAGACAATCCGCTTGGCCACTGTAAAAGCTCTGCAACAAAAATCAAGTACAAGGAAATGGAAAACTGGGAAAAATGACCCGCTGAGACCAAAAGCACCGAAAAATGACGTTTTTTATCTGAAAAGTGAAAATCAAAACAAAACGCTACTGCTCAACATTATTTTAAAAAATATAAACAGCTGTTTGTTTGAGCTTTAGATGCTTTTAACTCGTTGATTGGTAATGCTTTTGTTCGGGGTGTGAAATTGAAGGAAAACGATGTCATCTCGACAATTTTATCTGTTATCCCCATGAGAACGGTCAGGTGCAACCCTCATGAAGTTAGTGTTTTATTCTTATTAATGCCGATAAATCAAAATAAGATATAAACGGACAGCACGTTAACTAATAGGTTCATCAAATTTTAATTCAGCGCCATTTACGTCATTTAACAATGTATTTACATTGCGCAAGTTGTTTTTGGCAGAATTATTCACTAATTATGCCGGTCAAAATTAATACACTCCGCTTATTCTACGCCTGACCTCGCCACCCCCCTGCTCCATTGACGTCACTAGTCAAAGATTGATAAGCCTTACACATCGCTCCAAAGAGGGCGGTATCAGGAAGCAAACAATAAACAACCAGGAAGGATATAAGCGATGCTTAGGAAGAGCAGAATCTCTGCTGCGATTGCGTTCGCCTTGGCGAGCCTTGCAGCGGCCCCATCCGTATCTGCCGAAGAAGGGCAGAACGTCGAAAAACTGCAGAAAATCAAAGTCACTGGCTCCCGTATATCTACAACTCAGGTGGAAGGCCCATCACCTGTTACCATGATTAGTGCAAAAGATATTGAAGCTCGCGGGTTTAATAGTGCCGCAGATATTCTAGGCTCTTTGTCGCAAAACAGCGGTGTGATGAATCAGACAAATTCTTTCTCATTCACGCCTGCTGCTCAGTCAGTCAACTTGCGCGGCTTAGGCGCTGGCAAGACCTTGGTGCTTGTTGATGGTCGACGTCTTCCTCAATACCCGCTTGCACAAGACGGGTCGAGTAACTTCACCGATATTGGTCAAATTCCTGTTGCTGCCATCGAGCGTGTCGAGATCCTCACCGATGCTGGCTCTGCCATTTACGGCTCTGATGCCATCGGAGGGGTAGTTAACTTCATTCTGAAAAAAGATTTCGATGGGGTCGCTGTCAAAGCAAAATATGGTGATACGACCGAAGGTGGTTATCAGCATGGTCGCGTTGACATTGTTGCGGGTTCCCAATGGGAGCGGGCCAGAACCATGGTTGTGGGTCAGTTTTCTGGCAATGAAATATTGAAGAACAAAGATCGTGACTGGGCCGGTTTGGATAAATCAGATCGTTCCGCTTTTGGTAACTTCTCGAGTTATGGAGCCAACTTCCAGAAGCAGGATGGCACATTGGTTGCGACAGTTGCCGACTGCACCAGTCTTATTGGTGAAAATGCAGTCAAGCTGGCAAATGGCAAATGTGGTTATAACCGAGCTGGTGATCGAACCCTCAAACCAGAAGACAAGCAGTACGATCTGATGGGGCGTGGTGAGTACGATATCACTGATAATGTCACCGCAATGGCAGAGCTTCGCTGGGGAACCAAGGAGACTAACTCACAATTTGAACCCAATCCGCTGGAGGTTAAGGTTTCCGCAACGGATCCTGGTAATCCATATGGTCAAGAGGGCTCCTATGTACGCCGTCTTGTCGAGTTCGGACCGCGCCAAAGTAATACCACCTCTGATGCAGCGGCTTTCACGACAGGTTTGACTGGTACATTGGCTGATAAATATGAGTGGGAAGCCTATGCAGGCTACGCTACCCAAGATGTGTCCACAGACAATCCTGCTGTACTTGGGACACTCGAAGATGCTGTTCGCCAGGGTGATGTAGACCTATTCCAGCGAATCGATCCTGCTACCGTCGCCAAATATTCAGGAAACTCCAATAAGGATGCCTCCACCAAGCTGTGGAGCTTCAATAGCGCTCTGAGCGGTGATTTGGTTGAACTCCCTGCCGGCACTTCGGGTTTCGCTCTTGCTGCCGAGTGGACTAACACGGACTATAGCGAGACAACCGATGACATAACCAAAGCCGGTGGTTTTTCTGGTTTGGGAGGTACTGAAGGCGGTGGTAAACGGGATCAAGTCGGTCTTGGTGGGGAACTTCTCATTCCGATGATCACTGACGTCGAGATGACATTGGCTGGCCGCTACGATCGCTATTTTGATGACTCTGAAACCGGCGGTGCGTTCACTCCCAAGGTTGCCATTACCTATCGCCCTATTGATACGCTGTTATTGCGTGGTAGCTGGGGGCAAGGTTTCAAGGCTCCTGATATGAAGCGACTATTTGGTGGTTCAACCCAGGCGTTTGGTTCTAGCTCTGACTTGCAATACTGCTTGGCTCAGGGAGGGTCTAGATTGGGTGACAAGTCTACTCCTGCGATCGAAGAAGCGTGTGGTACTCAGCACTACGATGTTGTTACCGGTCCCAATAAGGCTCTAAAGGAAGAGCGTAGTAACAACTACAACCTGGGCTTGGCTTGGGAACCGATCGAGCGTCTGGGTTTCACAGTTGATTACTATTACATCGATCTCGAGGATATTGTTGATGACCCTGATCGTCAGAAAGTCATTAATAATCCATCTCAGTATCCAGGCTCAGTGGTTGAACGCGATGCTAACGGTAAGTTGGTAAAAGTAAGCTATGGTCCGGTCAACATGGCATCCGAGAAGATTTCAGGTCTCGACTTCAAAGTAAAATACAGTTACGAGACTGATTCTTTCGGTATCTTCCGTACTTCAATAGCTCTCACTCGTGAGCTTAAACGCGAGCGCATCGTGCAGGCGGGAGAATCGGCTGTTGATGACCTGCCTTTCACTCCGAAATATAAAGGAAACTGGGAGCTTGGGTGGGGTTATGGTGACCTGACCACCACCCTGTTTGCCAACTATCGTGACCGTATGTGCTCGGCCTATGCCAACAACCACTATTTCACTGATTGCGAAGATGCCAAAGCAAAAGGGTTTGACCCGGAGATCGCTAGCTTCACGACCTGGAATCTCACCATGGGGTACCAGATTAACGAAGCTGCCAGCGTGACATTGGGAGCGGTCAACCTGTTTGACAAGACACCACCAGCTGACCGAATCAGCGATACAGCCCCTTATTTTGCAAACAGCTATGACAATCCGATTGGTCGGACAGTCTTTGTTGAAGGCAATTACAAGTTCTAATCAACCCCGTTGATATACAACCTCAGCCGGCCCGGTCGGGCCGGCTGTGCCCAACGTCCAAGGAAGTTACGGAGATAGGGTAATCCTATGAAGACAAGGACCATTACAATGAAGAAAGCGCTCCTTGGCAGCCTGGTTTCGGCCGCCTTGTTGACCAGCTTCAATCTGAGTGCCGCCACTGCCGGTCAGGCCGTGGACGCTCAAGCCGCCACCGACAACGCATCCAAAGTTTCCCAGCAGAAGATCGACAGCTATGCCGAATCTGCCGAATCCGCATTGGCCCAGTACAAGGCCGCCCTGCGTCAGGTCGACAGTCTGCGCACCTACAACGAGCAGGTGAGCAAGATGGTCGAGTCCCAGAGTGCCGAGCTGGCGTCGATGCAAAAGCAGATCGCCCAGATCGACCAGACCAGCACCGAAGTGGTGCCCTTGATGCTCAAGATGATCGACTCCCTCGAGCAGTTTGTGTCACTGGATCTGCCGTTCCAGAAGGTCGAGCGCGAGGACCGCGTGGCGGCCCTGACCGACCTGATGAACCGGGCCGATGTCACCATCTCCGAGAAGTACCGCAAGATCCTGGAGGCCTACCAGATCGAGGAGGGCTTCAGCCGCACCATCGAATCCTACAAGGCGAGCCTGGACAAGGATGGCAGCGAGAAGACCTACGAGTTCCTGCGGGTTGGCCGCATCGCGCTGCTTTATCAATCCCCGGATGGCAATGAAACCGGGATGTGGAACAAGAAGACTCGCCAGTGGGAAGAGTTGCCCCAGGAGTATCGCAGTGCGGTTGAACAGGGCCTTCGCATCGCCAAGAAGCAGGCGCCTCCCGCGCTGATCAAGCTGCCGGTTCAAACTGCGGAGAAAGCATCATGAAAGGAATCAAACTTGCGATTGCCTCCCTGATTGCGGGAGCAACCCTGGTCACCCTGCCGGTGACCGCCGCCGAAAAACCGGTGGATCTCAATGCGCTGCTGAACCAGGTCAAGGCCTCCAGCCTGAGCGAATCCCAACTCAACAAGGAGCGGGAAGCCCGCTTCCTGGCTGACAAGAACGAGCAGGGGGCGCTGCTGGCCAAGGCCAAGGCCGAGCTGGCTGCCGAAACCGCCAAGGGCGAGCAGCTCAAGGCGACCTTCGATGCCAATGACAAGCAGCTGACCGAGCTGGCTGAAACCCTGCGCCAGCGTTCCGGCAACATGGGCGAGATGTTCGGCGTACTGCGTCAGTTTGCCGGTGAGTTCAAGGGGATCTTCAACGCCTCCGCCCGTCGGGTCGAGCATCCGGAACAGACCGCGCTGCTGACCCGTCTGGCCGAGAGTAAAGAGCTCCCCTCCAGCGACGATCTGGAAGCGTTCTGGACCACCACCCTCAGCCGTATGGTGGACGGTGGCAAGGTGAGCCAGATCCCGGCGACCGTGGTTTACGGTGAGGGCAACCAGGCCGAGAAGACCGTCACCCAGATCGGCGAGTTCAACACTGTCTCCGAAGGCAAGTACCTCACCTTCGTGCCGGAGACCGGCAAGTTCGAGCAGCTCTCCCGTCAACCGGAGAAGAGCGTGCTTGCTCCCATCGCCGAGTTTGAACAGGGCGGTGACGGGGTCAAACCCATCTTTATCGACCCGTCTCGCGGCGTGATCCTCTCCCTGCTGGTGCAGTCACCGACTCTCAAGGAGCGAATCGATCAGGGTGGTGAAGTGGGTTACGTCATCATGGTGCTCGGTGTGCTCGGTACCCTGCTGGCCATCTTCTGCGGTATCCGCCTGTCGCTGATCGGCTCGTCCATGCGCAAGCAGCTGAAATCCGATCAGATCATCAAGGGCAACCCCATTGGTGACATGCTGGGAGCCTACCAGAGCCATCGCGGTGACAACATCGAGGATCTGGAGTCCAAGCTCGACGAGATCATCCTGCGCAACGTGCCCAAGTTCGAGAAGGGTATCAGCATCATCAAGCTGATCGCCTCGGTCGCGCCGCTGCTGGGCCTGCTCGGTACCGTAGTGGGGATGATTGCCACCTTCCAGGCCATCACATTGTTCGGTACCGGCGATCCCAAGCTGATGGCGGGCGGTATCTCCGAGGCGCTGGTGACCACTATGCAGGGGCTGGTCGTCGCCGTGCCCATGTTGTTCCTCTACACCATAGTGCAGACCCAGAGCCGTCGTCTGATCCAGGTGCTGGAAGAGCAGAGCGCCGGTTTCGTTGCCCGTTATCAGGAACGTCTGCACGCCTCCAAAGCCGCAGCGTAAGGAGTCACCCATGTGGTTCTGGTTGATTGAAGAAGTCGAGTCGGTCCGCCGGTTTTTGGGATTGGGGGGCGATGTACTGGTCGCCCTGTTCTTCCTGACCCTGATGATGTGGGCCCTGTTGCTGGAGCGCTGGTTCTACTTCATGGCGGTCTACCCCAAGCAGGTGAAGCAGACCAAGGCGACCTGGCTGGCCCGCACCGATCATCTCTCTTGGTCTGCCAAGCAGATCCGGCGCGAGCTGGTCTCACGGGTTGCCATGGCGGTGGACAAGGGGATGCCGGTCATCAAGGTGCTGATTGCTCTTTGCCCGTTGATGGGGCTGCTGGGGACCGTGGTCGGGATGGTGCAGGTGTTTGACACCCTGGCCATCACTGGCACCGGTTCGCCGCGGGCGATGGCATCGGGGATCTCCAAAGCAACGGTACCGACCATGGCGGGCATGATCGCCGCCCTTTCCGGCCTGTTTTTTGTCAACCAGCTCGATCACAAGGCCAAACTGGCGGTGCAAAAGCTGGAAGACAACCTGAAACACGGTTGATGCAGGATGCATACCCCCGGCGAGGCATGGCCTGCCGGGGGCACAGAACAAGCAAGGAGTTTCTGCTATGAGAAAACGTTACAGCGACAGCGGTGCTGACGAGGCGGCTATCGATTTGACCCCCATGCTGGACATAGTGTTCATCATGCTGATCTTCTTCATCGTCACCACCTCCTTCGTCAAGGAGTCCGGTGTCGAGATCAACCGTCCCAGTGCCAGCACGGCCGAGACGGTGAAGAAGGGCAATATCATGGTCGCGGTGCGCGAAAACGGTCAGGTCTGGGTCGACAAGCGGGTGGTCGAGGTGGGGGCGGTGCGCGCCAACATCGAGCGGCTGCGGGCCGAGAACCCGGAGAGCGCCGTGGTGATCCAGGCCGATAACGAATCCCGTTCCGGTCTGGTGGTGCAGGTCATGGATCAGATCCGCATGGCCGGTGTCCAGAACATCTCCATCGCGGCAGACAAGAGCAGCTGATGCCGGAGAGAGACCTATGAGATACCTGATATCGTTGGCGGTCTCCTGTGTGGTGGTGTTCTTTCTGTTTCTGGGAATGAACAAGCTGATCACACCGGATCACCGGGAGCTGGTGGAGAAGGAGGACGTCAGCATGACCGATTTCATCCGCCTCAAGCCCCAGGAGACCCTGCAAGAGAAACAGCGGGAGCTGCCCAAACCGCCGCCGCCCAAGCGTCCGCCACCGCCTCCCGAGATGGAGGTGGCCAGCACGGATAGGCCGAAGATGGAGAGCGCGCCGATGGACATGCCCAAGCTCGACATCCCGGTCAACATCGGTGGTGGCAACGCGCTGGGTGCTTACAGCACCGGTGGCGGTGGTGGTGGCGTCGGTGGCAACAATGGTGCCATTCCGCTGGCAACCTTCGAGCCCATGATGCCCCGCAAGGCGGCGCTGGCGGGGCTGGCCTCCGGCAAGGTGCTGGTGGAGTTCACCGTCACCGAGCGCGGCACAGTCAGCAACGTGCGGATCGTCAAGGAAGAGCCGCGCAGCTATGACCTCGGCAAAGAGGCGCGCAAAACCATCGCCAAGTGGACGTTCAAACCGGCCATGGTGGATGGCAAGCCGCAGGCGAGCCGTATGCAGCAAGAGATCGAGTTTGCGGTCAACTAAGGAAGGTGGCGATGAACAAGTTACACAAGATGATCCTCGCCCCGGTCGCCATGGCGGTGCTGCTCAGCACCGCCAGTTGGGCCGCCGAGCAGCCGGCCCTGTCGGATCGGGCCTATCGGGCGGTCAACAAGGCGCAGGAGCTGATCACCGAGAAGAAATACGGTGAGGCCAATGCCAAGCTGCAAGATGCGCTTTCAGGCGCGGGCGAGCGGGTCTACGACAAGGGGGTCATATTGCAGACTCTCGGTTTCGTGGCCGCCCAGCAGGAGAAATACGGTCAGGCGACCAAGTACTTTGCCGATGCCATCGCGACAGGCGGCCTGCCGCCACCGGTGGCCCAGCAGGTGCGCTACAACCTAGCCCAGCTCTATATGGCTGAGGGTAATTATCAGGGCTCGATCAAGACCATGAAGGAGTGGTTTGCCAACCAGGGCAAAGATGACAAGCCCAACTCCCATGCCTATATCACGCTAGCCAACGCCCACGTGCAGCTCAAGCAGTACCGTGACGCGATCCCGGCGGTGGATCAGGCGATCAAGCTGTCGGCAGGTAAAGCGCCGGAGTCCTGGTATCTGCTGAAGATGGGCGCTCACTACGAGCTGAAACAGTACAAACCGGCGACCGAGGTGCTGACCTCTCTGGTCAACATGTTCCCGGAGAAGAAGAAGTACTGGACCCAGCTGTCGGCCATGCATATGCAGGCAGGCAACGATGCCAAGGCGCTGGCGGCGCTGGAGTCGGCCTACAACCTCGGCATGTTGACCGAGGCTGCCGAGCTGCAGCGCCTCGCCAACTACCTCGCCTTCACCGGTATTCCCCATCGCGCCGCCCGGGTGATGGAGAAGGGGATGAAGGATGGGGTGATTGAGCCGAGCGCCAGCAACTACAAGACCCTGGCCAACTACTGGCATCAGGCCAAGGAGCTGGATCCGGCCATCGACACCTTGGCCAAGTCCTACCAGCTGGCCCCGAGCGCCGAATTGCAGCTGAAAATGGCGCGCATGATGATCCAGAGCAAACGCTATCAGGATCTGGTGGCTCTGGCCGCCAAACCGGCAGCCAATGCCAATGGTGAACAGCGGGCGGATCTCAAGTTCCTGACCGGTGTCGCCTATTTTGAGCAACAAAAGCCGAAGGAGGCCCTCAACGCCTTCACCCAGGCGGCTCAGAATGGCAACGTCAGCGGTCGGGCATCTCCGTGGATCAGCTTCCTCAAGGAGCAGAGTGGTGCGGGGGAGGCGGCCGTCCAGTAATTCCAATGACAACTACCTGTAGTCCCTTTATGGTTGCCTGGTGGCTCCATTAACCGCTCTTCGGAGCGGTTTTTTTATGGTGGCTGCCGGCACCGGCGGGTGGCCGACGCACGGTTTTATCCCTCTTCATCCCAATAAAGAGCCTACGTCGACATTGGTTTATCTCCCCGGATGTGACAAACGTTTCGGCTAGGGCTGCAACCGTGACACAAGGTGGCGCGGCGCTGTGGTTGACGGGGGCTCGGGTGGCTCGCTGCCAGGCGGGCAGTGCCATTCATCTTTCACTCAGCTGCGACTTGCCAGTGTGGCTTTTGCCCTGTTGATAAGCGTCACACCGAAAACGGCTACTTTTAACAAGAAAAGCAACATATGGAAGTTGAAATTTTGGCCGACTCAGGAAAGAATGCGCGCTCGGTTATTGGCGTCGTGGGGCAGGTTGACCCGCCACCGGCAGACCGAGGATGAGACGGCCCCCGGCCCATTTGGTACAGGAAACCACACAGGAATTTTATGAATCCCCTTCGCACTGCCGCTTCGGCCCTTTTATGCACATTTGCGCTGGTCAGCCAGCAGGCTGCCGCCGTCGAGTACCGTCTGCCTGCGGCCAACAGCCGCCTGATCGGTGAAAACCAGGAATACGTGGTGCCTGCGGACAACCGTCCGCTGGAGCAGATCGCTGCTGACTTCCAGCTGGGTCTGACCAACATCATGGAAGCCAACCCGGGCGTAGATCCCTATCTGCCGAAAGCGGGTAGCACCCTGATCATCCCTCACCAGCTGATCCTGCCCAACGCGCCCCGCGAAGGGATCGTCATCAACGTTGCCGAGATGCGTCTCTACTACTACCCGAAAGGGAAGAACGTGGTGGAAGTGCTGCCCATCGGCATCGGTCAGCTGGGGGTAAACACCCCGGAAAACTGGATCACCAAGGTAGAGCGCAAGCGCGCCAACCCGACCTGGACCCCGACCGAGAACATCCGTCGCCGCTATGCCGCCCAGGGCAAGACCCTGCCGGCAGTATGGCCAGCCGGTCCGGATAACCCCATGGGTCTGCACGCCCTTTACATCGGCAACCTCTATGCCATCCACGGCACCAATGCCACCTTCGGTATCGGTCTGCGGGTAAGCAGCGGTTGCGTGCGTCTGCGCGCTGACGACATCAAGTATCTGTTCGACAACGTGCCGGTCGGCACCCGCGTCCAGTTCGTCAACCAGCCGGTCAAGACCACGGTCGAGCCGGATGGCGGTCGCTACATGGAAGTACACGAGCCGCTGTCGCGCACCGAGGAGGAGTTCAACTCCACCGCCTCCGTGCCGCTCCCGATGACACCGGCTATCACCCGCTTCATCGCTCACGCCGAGTCTGACTCCAACGTGGTCAAGCAGGTGCTTGAACAGCGTACCGGTATGCCGACCCGTCTCAATCCCTGATTGAGCAAGTTGGCGGTGCCGCGCGCACTGGCTGAATAAAGAAAACGGCGACCATCTGGTCGCCGTTTTCTTATGGGGGAGTCACCGCTTGCTTACTGCACGCAGACCGGGCAGAAGGCGTAGGTGCCTTGCGGATCGTTGAAGCGGGTGAGCGGGTCGAGACTGCGGTTCACTTCCACCAATGCCTTGCCAAATCCAGCCGGCAGCCAGCTTTGCAACTGGGGGGCCAGTACTTGGGCACTGCTGTCAAACAGCTGGCGCAGGAACTTGTCCTTGGTGGACTCCTCCTGCTCGATGGGGGTCACCTGCCACTCTTTGAGGTTGGCCAGTTCGGCGGCTGCCTTGATGGCGTCATCCAGATTGCCGAACTCGTCCACCAGACCCAGGGCCTTGGCATCTTCGCCAGTCCAGACACGACCTTCGGCCGCTTTTTCGGCCTCTTCCGGGCTCAGACCACGGCCCTTGCTGACCAGACCGATGAAGCGCTGGTAGGTATCTTCCACGCTCAGCTGGATGGCCTGACCGACGTGATCCGGCAGGGCGCGGGTCGGGCCGACGCCGACGTAATCTGTGGTGCCAACCCCGTCGGTATGCACCCCGAACTGGGCCAACGCCTTGTCGATGGTGGCGAACATGCCGAATACCCCGATGGAGCCGGTGAGGGTGGTGGGGGAGGCGAAGATCTTGTCCGCATCGGCGGAGATCCAGTAGCCACCGGAGGCGGCATAGCTGCCCATGGAGACCACTACCGGTTTGCCTGCCTGTTTCAGGGCCAGCAGCTCGGCGCGGATCTGCTCGGCGGCGAAGGCGCTGCCGCCCGGGCTGTCGACCCGCAGGACCACGGCTTTAACCTTGTCATCGCGGCGGGCATCGGCCAGCAGGTCGGAGAGGCTGTCGCCGCCGATGGTACCGGCAGGCTGGACGCCATCCATGATGGCGCCGCTGGCTACCACCAGACCCACCTCATCCTTGCCGCTCTGGGGATATTGTTCCGGAATGGCAGCCAGATACTCTTTCAGGCCGACCCCTTTCCAGCCGTGATCGTCCGCTTCACCCACCTCTTTAATGACCGCCTGGGTCATCTCGTCGCGGGTGGCCAGCTGATCCACCAGACCGTTGTCGAGGGCGTAGTTGGCGGCATTGCCACCGGCCTTGCGCAGCAGCTCGAGGAAGCGATCCTTGCCCGGCGCGACCGCATCGGGTTCGATCTCCCGCTGCTCGGCTACGTCAGCCACATAGGATTGCCACAGCTGATCCAGCCAGCGCTGGTTCGCCTCCTTGCTCTCGGGGGACATCTCGTCGCGGGTATAGGGTTCGACAAAGGATTTGTAGGTGCCGACCTTGAACACATGCGGGGTGATGTTGAGCTTCTCCAGCGCCGACTTGAAGTAGGTCTGGTAGACCCCAAGCCCCTCGATCACCACGGCGCCGCTCTGGTTGAGCAGCACGTGATCGGCGTGGGCCGCCAGCAGGTATTGCCCCTGAGTGTAGAAGTCGGCCATGGCGATCACCGGTTTGCCGCTCTCCCGGAAGGAGTCGATGGCACTCGCCACCTCCTGCAGTTTGGTGAAGTTGGCTCCCTGCAGCCCTTGCGGCTTGATCACCAGCGCCTTGATGCGCTCGTCATCCTTGGCACTCTTGATGGCCCATAGCAGGTCGGAGAGGACGATCTCGCTCGGCTGCTCATCGCTGCTGTCCATCTGACGCAGCAGTTGTACGGTGGGGTCTGTCTGGGAGCGTTGCTCCACCAGCACGCCGTTGAGATTGAGGGTCAGCGCCCCTTCGATGGGCGCCTTGGGGGCCTCTTTCTGGCTGACGCTGAAGACGATGACCAGCACTACGATGAGAAACAGCAGATTGACCAGCATCAGCCGGGTGAAATTGAGCAGGCGCCACAGGCTGCGGAACAACCAACCCAGACCTTTGAAAATAGACATAGTCGCGTTATCGCCCTGTTAATGGGTAGAGAAGAGCCATTATTAACCAGTTGCGGGCGAAATTGCCATTTCCGACTGGCGGATCCCGCCTATCTTCGTTCAGGGCACGGCTGTTCGCTGAAAAATTGTCCAAACATTTGTTTGAAAAAGAATTTTCGATTCTTTACTCTAGCCTCAGTTTGATAACAAAAAATTAACTGGAGGCATCGTGAGCCGCTATCCGACCCTGCTGACCCCGCTCGACCTTGGCTTTACCCAACTGCGCAACCGCGTGTTGATGGGCTCCATGCATACCGGCCTCGAAGAGGAGAAGGGCGGTTTTGACAAGCTGGCTGCCTTTTATGCCGAGCGCGCCCGTGGTGGTGTTGGCCTTATCGTCACCGGCGGCATTGCCCCCAACCTGCGCGGTCGGCTGGTGCCTCACGGCTCTCAGCTGAGCTTCCCCTGGCAGGTGAGCAAGCACAAGAAGGTGACCAGCGCCGTGCATCAGGAGGGGGGCAAGATAGCGCTGCAGATCCTCCATGCCGGTCGTTACGCCTATCATCCGTTCAGTCTGGCCCCGAGCGCCCTCAAGGCCCCCATCTCCCCGTTCAAGCCACGCGCCATGAGCGAGCGGCAGATCCGCGGCACCATTCGCGACTTCGCGGCTACAGCAGCGCTGGCCAAGGCGGCCGGTTATGACGGTGTCGAGGTGATGGGCTCGGAAGGTTATCTCATCAACCAGTTCATTTGTGAGCGTACCAACAAACGCACCGACGGCTGGGGCGGCAGCAGCGAAAACCGGATGCGCTTTCCGGTGGAAATTGTCCGCGCCATCCGTGAGCGGGTCGGCTCCGACTTCATCATTATCTTCCGCCTCTCCATGCTGGATCTGGTGGAGCAGGGTTCGACCCTGGAAGAGGTGATTGCCCTTGGCAAAGCGCTGGAAGCGGTGGGGGTGACCCTCATCAACACCGGCATCGGCTGGCATGAGGCGCGCATTCCCACCATCGCCACCAGCGTGCCACGCGGCGCCTTCAGCTGGGTCACTGCCGAGCTGAAAAAACACCTCAAGGTGCCGCTTATCACTACCAACCGGATTAACACCCCCGAGGTGGCCGAGCGGATTCTGGCGGGTGGCGAGGCGGATATGGTCTCCATGGCGCGCCCTTTCCTGGCGGATCCCGAATTTGTCATCAAGGCGGCCGAGAACCGGGCGGACGAGATCAACACCTGCATCGCCTGCAATCAAGCCTGCCTCGACCATGTGTTCAAGCAGAAGCGCGCCTCCTGTCTGGTCAATCCCCGCGCCTGCTTCGAGACCGAGCTGACCTTTGGCCGCGTGCCCCAGCCCAAAAAGCTGGCGGTGGTGGGGGCGGGCCCGGCCGGGCTGGCGTTTGCCTGCTACGCTGCCGAGCGCGGTCATCAGGTGAGCCTGTTCGATCAGGCCAGCGAAATCGGCGGCCAGTTCAACTTCGCCAAGCAGATCCCGGGCAAGGAGGAGTTTCACGAGACTCTGCGCTATTTTGCCAAACGGCTGGAGAAGTGCGGCGTCGAGCTCTATCTCGGCCAGCGCCAGAGTGCCGAGAGCCTGCTCGGTGGCGGTTTTGACGAGGTGATCCTCGCTACCGGTATTCGTCCGCGCACCCCCAATATTCCGGGCATCGAACATCCCAAGGTGATGAGTTATCTCGATGTATTGCGGGATCACAAACCGGTCGGCCAGAAGGTGGCGGTGATCGGTGCCGGCGGCATCGGTTTCGATGTGGCTGAGTATCTGGTCGAGAAGAAGGTGGAGACGGATGCCGATGGGCACCGTGATCACTGGCTCAAGGAGTGGGGCATCGACAAACAGCTTGGCGAGCGCGGTGGCCTCACGGCTCCTGAAATCGACGCCCCTGAGCGCCAGATCTGGCTGCTCCAGCGCAAGGAGAGCAAGGTGGGTGACGGACTTGGCAAGACCACCGGCTGGATCCACCGTACCGTGCTCAAGAATCGCAAGGTGCAGATGCTCTCCGGGGTGCAATATCTGGGGATCGATGACGAGGGCTTGCACATTCAGGTGGGCGAGAGCAAGCAGTGTCTGCCGGTGGATCAGGTGATCGTCTGCGCCGGGCAGGAGCCCCTCAAGGAGCTGCAGGCCGGGTTGCAGGCGGCAGGCAAGCCGGTGCATATCATCGGCGGAGCCGACGTGGCTGCCGAGCTGGATGCCAAACGCGCCATCCGGCAAGGGGCCGAGCTGGCAGCCGTCATCTAACCAGCGGCGCCTTTTTGCCCCTTTATAGTGCGATAAACCCCTGAGCCTCAGGGGTTTTCTTCATTCGGTGCTGTGCTAAGGTAGCGCCATCATTGCCCCAGAGAAGGAATTGCCCATGGATGCCCTCACCCTGTTGCTCAATCGCCACTCCTGTGGCCGTCTCGCCGATCCCGCCCCGAGCGGTGAGGTACTCGACAATATCCTCAAGGCGGGCTTGCGCGCGCCGGATCACGGCACCCTGACCCCTTGGCAGTTCATTCTGTTTGAAGGAGAGGGGCGCGAGCGGCTGGGCAAGCTGTTGGCGGACGCCGCCCGTGCCCGTGGCGAAGATGAAGAGAGCATCAAGAAGTGCAACGAAGCGCCGCTGCGGGCACCCTTGGTCGTCGCCGTGGCAACCCGTTATCAGGATCACCCCAAGGTGCCGAAACTGGAGCAGGAGCTCTCTGCCGGTTGTGCCCTGATGGCGATGCAGATGGCGGCGCAGGCACAGGGCTTCAACGGTATCTGGCGCTCCGGCTGGTTTATCTTCGATGAGCAGATCAACAAGGGATTGGGACTGGCGGCAGAGGATCAGCTGGTGGGTTTCCTCTATCTCGGTACCCCCATGCTGGAAGCACGCAAACTGCGCGAACTGCCGCTCGATGAGTTTGTCCGCCGTTTCTGACTCTTCGGCCACGTTGCGGTTGAGAGAAGCAAAGCCTCGAGAAATCGGGGCTTTTCTGTTTAACCGTGAATAGTAACCAGAGAAATTGGGGAAAATAAATGGGTCAAAGAGGCTTCGCGCGCCATAGCAGGTAATTATTTAAATAGTGCGATGTACCTCGCAATCCTGTTGTATTTCACTATGTAAAACGTTTGCGCATTCGCTAATATCTCCCTGCCAGTTTAGAAGGGCACTCCTTCTAATTTTTCTGCGATGAGAGTCGCAATTCCGTAGCACCTTTTAACAGCCCAACGTCTTCGTGACATTGGGCTTTATTTTTATGGGGTGTAGGGGTTGCTGTGAGCTGATGGCGGAATCAAGATGCAGCCCGGTTGGCAGCCTTATGCCCTGTTTTTGGCTGGCAGGATCCGGGCTGGGTTGCCGACTACCCGAGCTCCGGCCGGTACATCTTTGGTGACTACGGCACCTGCGCCGACGATCGCCTCCCACCCTATGGTGACGCCGGGCAGCAAGATGGCGCCGCCCCCAATCCAGACCTTGTCTTCAATGGTGACCGGCAGCGCCGTCTCTGTGCCCTGAAGCCGTTCGTCGGCCTCCAGTGCATGGGCTGCGGTATAGACCTGCACGTTTGGCCCAATCATCACATGGGCGCCGATGCGAATGGGGGCGTTGTCCAGCAGGGTCGCTCCCATATTGATGTAGGAGTCCTTGCCCAGGTGGATGTGGCGGCCATAGGTGCAGTAGAGGGGCGGGCAGATAAAGGCATTCTCTGCCAGTCCGCCAATCAGCTCCGCCAGTAGTGCCCGCTGTTCTGCTTCCTTTTCCGCCTGATTGAAACGGCGATAGCGCCGTGCCGCCTCCCGGCGCAACTGGGCTAGCTCGGATGCCATGCAGTTGTACGGTTGGCTGCTAATCATCTTCTGGTATTCGCTCATGGCAGGGCCTCAATGATGTGGAAGAACGATGTTAATCCCTCATTGGCCAGAGAAGCGTGAACCGTCCCCCAGAGTGGGAAAGGGGGAGAAACAACAAGAGCACCCGTGGGTGCTCTTGTTTGATAAAGATACTGACTTTCCGCCTTGAGAGCGGGAGCAATGTTTAGCCGTGCTTGCGGCCGGAGAGGCGGCACCACTCCTCCTTGACGGCGGTCGGGTCCATCTCGAACCACTGGCCGTAGATAGTTTCCAGTTCCGGGGCCTGACTTTCCAGCACGCCGGAGAGGGCCATCAGGCTGCCCGCTTTGCCGTGGCCGGCGATCAGCGGCGCCAGTTCGCGCAGCGGGCCGGCCAGAATGTTGGCGACTACCACGTCCGCCTCGACGTCCTGCGGCTGGTCGGCTGGTAGATAGAGCTCAATCTGGTCGGCAACGCCGTTGCGCGCGGCGTTGTCACGGCTGGCCTGAATGGCCTGCGGGTCTATGTCGATACCGATGACGCGGGCGGCACCCAGTTTCAGGGCGGCGATGCCGAGAATGCCGGAGCCACAGCCAAAATCGACCACGGTTTTACCGGTCAGATCCAGCCCGTCCAGCCACTGCAGGCAGAGGGCGGTGGTGGGGTGGGTACCGGTACCGAAGGCCAGACCCGGATCCAGCATGACGTTGACAGCATCGGGGTTCGGCACGTCGCGCCAGCTCGGGCAGATCCACAGGCGCTCGCCAAACTGCATGGGGTGGAAGTGATCCATCCACTCTCGCACCCAGTCCTTGTCTTCCAGCTGCTCGACCTTGTAGCCGACGTTTTCGCCGAAGATCTGCTGGAAGAAGGCGATAGTGGGGGCCGGATCGGTTTCGGCATCGAACAGCCCCATCACTTCGGTCTCACCCCAGAGCGGGGTTTCACCGGGCATGGGTTCATAGACGGGCACATCCTTGGCATCCATAAAGGTCACCGCCTGGGCTCCACGCCCCAGCAGCATGTTGCTCACCTTGTCTGCGGTCTTGGCAGTGGCGTTGATTCGAATTTGTATCCAGGGCATGGCGTCGACTCTTCATAAATGTGAAACCGCGAGATTCTACCATCATGGGGCAGTGCTGTCGTGGTTTGCCCATGACGTGGAGGGATACGGGGGTTTTTGCCGGATTGGCACGGTTCCTGTATTGCTCTATGCAGGCGAAGACGACCGGTTTTCGCTGAACGCTTTGCTCAAGTTCCGTCATCTTTCACTGCCACCCTCGGGTGGCATTTTTTTATCTGCACTTCTTTGCTTGGTAAACAGTCTGCCAGACAAAAAAAGAGCAAGGTCGAAACCTTGCTCAAGGATGGGCTGACGCCGTTTTGGCGCATTCATGCTGCTGTTGGCACGCCAGATGCAAAGACTAATATGTCCTGCATAAGGATATGTGTGTGATTGTTACCCCAATGTTCAGGTATTCAGGCCATTTCTCGCGAAATGGCCTCTTTTTTGGCTGATTGTCGGACGTTGGTCTGCCACAGGCTGTCATGAGTGCCGCTGATTGTGCCCGTTTGGGGCATCTCCTTGGTGAACTTATCCCATCATGGTGCGTTGGAGGGCTTAGTTGGCAAAGCCGCTCATGTCGATCACCAGCTTGCCAACCATACGGCCCGCTTCCACCTCGGCATGGGCCTGAGCCAGCGTGATCGGGGTCAGTGACGAGATGGTTCTGGTCAGGGTGGTCTGCAATACCCCTTCATCGACCAGTGCCGCCACCCGGCCGAGCAGGCGGTGTTGTTCGATCATGTCCGGCGTCTGGAACAGGGAGCGGGTGAACATGAACTCCTGGCTGAAGGTGACGCTCTTGCTCTTGAGCAGGGAGAGATCCCACGGCTCGCTCGATTCGGCGATGGTGCAGATATGGCCAAACGGGCGGATCAGCCCTGCCATGGTGGCCCAGTGCTCGGCGGTGGCGTTGGTGCAGAAGATGGCATCGACCTGGGTGATGCCAAGGACGGTCAGCTCCTCCTGCAACTTGTGGTGGTTTACGACCTGATGGGCGCCCATCTCGAGGCACCACTCACGGCTCTCGGGGCGGGAGGCGGTCGCAATCACCTCCATGCCGGTGAGCTGGCGAGCCAGCTGGATGGCGATGGAGCCCACGCCACCGGCGCCGCCGATGATCAGCAGTTTGCCACGGCTCTCGCGGGTGAGGGCGAAGCGTTCGAACAGGGTCTCCCAGGCGGTGATGGCGGTGAGCGGCAGGGCGGCGGCCTCCACATCGCTCAAGGTGGTGGGGGCGATCGCGGCGATGCGCTCATCCACCAGTTGCAGGGCGCTGTTGCTGCCCGGGCGGCTGATATCACCGGCATACCAGACTCGGTCGCCCGCCTTGAACAGGGTAACTTCGCTGCCGGTGGCGATCACTTCCCCCACCGCATCCCAACCCAGTACCCGGGGCGAGCTTTCAATTTTGGCCTTGGGGGAGCGCACCTTGGTATCTACCGGATTGACGGAGGTGGCGGTGACCCGCACCAGCAGATCCCGCGGGCCCGGAACCGGATCGGGCAGGTTGGCGGCGATGAAGCAGTCGGGGTGGTCGCTTGGCAGATAGTGAGTCAGGGCAATGGCTTTCATGGTTTTTCCTTTCAAATCGCTGTGTTCGGGATTGCCACTCACTCTAGTCTGGTTGATTATCAAGATTAAGATGGGTAATCGGTAAAGACTGTTTGAATATATGAACAATGTCGATCTGGAGTTGATGGGACTGTTTGCCACCGTGGTGGAGCAGGGAAGCTTTACCCGGGCCGCCGAGCTGCTTGGTATGCCCAAGTCATCGGTGAGCCAGAAGATCTCGCGGCTCGAATCCCAGCTCGGGGTGCGGCTGTTGCAGCGCACCACCCGCAGGTTGAGCCTGACCCCGCAGGGGGAACTCTATGTGGAGCACTGTCAGGGGCTGCTGGCACTGGCCCGTAGTGCCAATCTGGCGATGGCACGGCTGCGCTCGGCCCCGGCGGGGCGGGTGCGGATCACCGCCCCCGAGGCGACCGGCACCCTGCTGCTTGGCAGGATCCTCGCCGAGTTTCGCGCCCTCTATCCCGAGGTGGTGCTGGAACTGACCCTGAGCGATGAACAGCTCGATCTGGTGGGGGAAGGTTATGATTTGGCGCTGCGGGCGGCGCCGCTGAAAGACTCCAGCCTCATCTGTCGGCGTATCGGTCAGGTGGCGCGTCATCTGGTGGCAGCGCCCGCCTATCTGGCGGCCCACGGCATGCCGCAACAGTTGAGCGAGCTGGGCCGTTATGCCTGTCTGGTGCACTCGGCCATGCCGGTGTGGCCATTGCAGGAGGGTGGCTGGCGGCCGCAGGGGGCCTGTGTCAGCAACAGCTTGCTGGCGCTGCGGGAGATGGCGCTTCATGACGGGGGGATTGCCCTGTTGCCCCACCATGTCTGTGAAGGGGATTTGGCGGCGGGGCGGCTGCAGAAGGTGTTGCCGGATCAGCCGATTCCGGCCAACCCGTTTTACCTTATCTATCCGAGTCGGGAGCATCTGGCTCCCGCCCTGCGCACCCTGATGGATTTCGTGGCCGAGCGGTTGCCGTTTGCCTGAGTTACCAGCTGCTCTGGCTGGCCGACTCCTGATTGGGTTTGAGGCCGAGCGGGACCGACTGGCGCTCCGCCAGCATGCGGATCTGCCCTTCAATCAGGCTGGCGCTGGGGCCCAGCACCAGCACCAGCTGGTGGTCGTTGAGCTGGATCCAGGAGAGGCAGCCCAGGCTGAGCAGGCGGGATTCATCCACCAGTGAAATATCGCGCACCCGCAGGCTGAGGCGGGTGATACAGACGCTCATCGCCACCAGATTGTCCATCCCGCCTAGCACCTTGAGGTACTGGATCGCCAGCATCTGCGGGTCTGAGGGGGCAACGCTGGCAAGGCGCGGATGCTCCACCGCGATGGGCTTGCTCGGCATGCTGAGGGGGGCACGCTCCAGCAGTTGGTAAAAGAGCAGGGTGTAGGCGACGAAAAACAGGATACCGACCGGAATGAGCCAGAAGCTATGCTCCCCTGCCTGATAGCTCAGCACCAGATCCAGCAGACCGGCGGAGAAGTAACTGCCCACCTTGATCCCCAGCCCGCTACAGACCGCCAGCGACAGTCCGGTCAGCAGGGCGTGGGCGAGAAACAGCCAGGGGGCGGTAAAGGCGAACAGAAACTCGATGGGCTCTGTGATACCCACCAGTGCCGAGGTGAGCGCCAGGGTGAGCAGCAGCCCGCCCTGTGGCAGCCGCTGCATCCGCTGGCGGTGCAGCCAGATGGCAAAACAGGCGCCCGGCAGGCCGAACATGATGATGGGGTAAAGACCGGCCACATACCCTTCATGAAGGGGTTGGGCGGTGGCCAGCGCCTGCAGGTTGCTCTCGCCAAGGCCGATGACGCTGCCCAATACCTGATGCAGCCCGAGCGGGATTAACAAGCGGTTGAGGGTGCCGTAGCAGAAGGCGCCAAACGGCGTGGTAAGCAGCTCCGAGGTGAGCAGGGTCAGCCCGCGCTCCAGCGGCGGCCACAGCAGCGAGAGGGGGATGGCGATCAGCAGGCAGGCCAAGGCCGACACCAGCAGGCTGGGAAACTCCCCCTTGGCGATCTGCAGCCAGCGGGGCAGTGTTTGCTGGTGAACCCAAGGATAGATGATGGCGGTGGTGAGCCCCGCCAGCAGGCCGCAGATCATGTCGGCGTGCAGGTTGGGGGCCAGCGTATTGAAGGCGGTGCTGAGCAGCAGGAAGTTGACCGCACCCGCCAGCGTCTGTCCGCCCAGCTCCTGCCGACTCAGGCCAAAGGCGATCGCCACCGCATAGATAAGCGGCATCTGGCTGAAGATCGCCTGACCGGTGAGGGAGAGCACCGCCAAATCGAGCACGTCTGGTTGCCCAAGCCGGTAGATCAACGCCGCCATCGGCAGTATGGAGACGGGCAGCAGCAGGGCATAACCGAGCCGCTGCAGGGCTTGAGTAACGACTTGTCGAGTGGCTTTAACGGGCATACAGCGGCTACGTTCTGTGACTTGGCGCACAGTTTAACCGGAAAACACCTATTTGGGGATAGTTTTGGAACCCTAATTTATATTTTTATTATTTCTGCCCAAAAAGCTCGCGCACTTCCCGCGAGGGCGGTGCCGTCAGCAGGCTGACCGTGACAAAGACCACCAGCGCCAGTGTAAGGCTTGGCACGATGGCGTGCAGGCCAGCCAGCTTGATCCCCCACTGACTGAGTACCCCATAGCTGACGATGCCGCTGACCATGCTGGCCAGTGCGCCCGGGCCGTTGGCCCGCGACCAGTAGAGGCCGAGCACCAGTGGCCAGAGGAACACCGCCTGCAGACCGCCAAAGGCGAGCAGGTTGAGCCAGATGATCATCTCGGGCGGTTGCAACGCCGCCAGCAGCACCAAGGTGCCGAGGATCAGGGTGCAGAGCAGGGAGAGGCGCGGAATGCGCACCTCCAGCTTCTCCTGTTTCGGATTGAGATAGTTGAGGTAGAGATCCTTCACCAGAGTGGCGGAGGCCTGGATCAGCTGGGAGTCGATGGTGGACATGATGGCTGCCATCGGCGCCGCCAGAAAGACCCCGGCCAGCCAGGGGGGCAGCACTTCCATCATCAGGGAGGGCATGATCTTGTCCGGGCTGTCCATGCCCGGCAGGATGGCGCGGCCAAGGGCACCCGCCAGATGCATGCCAAACATCAGCAGGGCGCTGACCACTGTGCCGATCAGAATGCCGCGATGGAGCGCCTTGCTGTCGCGATAACCAAAGCAGCGCAGCGCCGAGTGGGGCAGCCCCACCACCCCGACACAGACCAGGATCCAGAAGCTCAGCATAAAGGGCTGGGTCAACATGTCGCCGGCCCCTTGCGGGCTCACCAGCTTGGGATCGATCTCCCTGAGCTGGTGGATAAGGTTAGGCAGCCCGTCACCGGCAATCAGAATCCCCGCCAGCAGGGCGCCAGTACCGATCAGCATGATGATCCCCTGCAGGGCATCGGTCATCACCACGGCGCGGAAGCCGCCGATGATGGTGTAGAGCAGCACACAGCTGGCAAACAGCATCAACCCCTGCTGGTAGGAGAGCCCGGTGGCGGTCTCCAGCAGGCGGGCGCCGCCGATAAACTGCACCACCATGGTGGCGATAAAGGCGAGGATGATAGTAACGGAGCCGAGGATCACCACCGCCTTGCTCTGATAGCGGGCCCACAGCATGTCGTTGATGGTCACCGCATTGACTCGGCGGGCGATGATGGCGAACTTCTTGCCAAGCACCCCCAGAGTGAGCCAGACGGTGGGCAGCTGGATCATCGCCAGCAACACCCAGCCCAGACCGATCTTGTAGGCCGCGCCCGGCCCACCGATAAAGGAGGAGGCCGAGGTGTAGGTGGCCACTAGCGTCATCGCCAGCACCAGCCCGCCCATGCTGCGGTTGCCGATGAAGTACTCCTGCACGAAGTTGCCTTGCGCGCGATGGCGGCTGGCCCAGAAACCGACCCCCAGCACCAGCACCAGATAGATGACGAGCGGCAGCATCAGCTCAAGATTCATGGGATGACTCCTTGCCGAAAGGGGCGTGGGTATCGAGGGGGATCTCCACAAACAGCCGGTTCACCATCAGGGCGCAGAGCAGAATGAACAGCAGTGGCATCACCATGCAGCTGAGCAGGAACCACAACGGCAGCCCCCACAACTCCAGCTGGGGCGGGATAAAATAGGCGGTGCCATACCAGGCAAAGAAGTAGAGCAGGGTCAGCAGCAGGCAGAAAGCTGCTTCCCGGCGGGCGAGAGCAAAACGGTTCACCTTGGCCTCCGACAAATTTGAGGGGCGCAAGGATAACAAAAAAGGGCCATGTCGCCATGGCCCTTTTTCAGCAGAGGCTTCTTGCGAAGCCGCCTCCCGGTTGGATTGCGGATAAGCAGCGGGCTGCTATCCGGCCGGAAGTGATTGTTCTGCCTGCGAGATCTTACAGACCCAACTTCTTGTGCAGATAGTGGATATTGGTGCCACCGTGCTGGAAGTTTTCGTCTTTCATGATCTCTTTTTGCAGCGGCACGTTGGTCTTGATGCCCTCGACCACCAGTTCGTCCAGCGCATGGCGCATGCGGGCGATGGCAATGTCACGATTCTCGCCGTAGCAGATCAGCTTGCCGATCATTGAATCGTAGTGGGGCGGTACCTTGTAACCGGCATAAATGTGGGAGTCCCAACGCACGCCCAGACCACCCGGCGCGTGGAAGCGCTGAACCAGACCCGGAGAGGGCATAAAGGTGGCCGGATCTTCGGCGTTGATCCGGCACTCGATGGCATGGCCACGGATGCGGATATCCTGCTGGGTGATCGACAGGGGCTGGCCAGCGGCGATGCGCAGCTGCTCCTTGATCAGATCGATACCGGTGACCATCTCGGTGACCGGATGCTCAACCTGAATACGGGTGTTCATTTCGATGAAATAGAACTCGCCGTTCTCGTACAGGAACTCGAAAGTACCCGCACCGCGGTAGCCGATCTCGATACAGGCACGCACACAGCGCTCGCCGATGAACTTGCGCATTTCGGCGGTGATGCCCGGTGCCGGCGCTTCTTCCACCACTTTCTGGTGGCGACGCTGCATGGAGCAGTCACGCTCGCCCAGATAGAGGGCGTTGCCCTGGCCGTCTGCCAACACCTGAATTTCGATGTGGCGCGGGTTTTCCAGGTACTTCTCCATGTAGACCATGTCGTTCTTGAAGAACTGGCCTGCTTCGGATTTGGTCAGAGCGATGGCGCCCGCCAGTTCCGCTTCATTGCGCACCACACGCATACCGCGACCACCACCGCCACCGGCGGCCTTGATGATCACCGGATAGCCGATGCGCTTGGCAATGGCGGCGTTGTGCTTGGCGTCGTTGTCGACGGGACCGTCAGAGCCCGGTACACACGGTACGCCCGCTTTCTTCATCGCTTCGATGGCGGAGACCTTGTCACCCATCAGGCGAATGGTCTCGGCGCGCGGGCCGATGAAGATGAAGCCGGATTTTTCGACCACTTCGGCGAAATCGGCGTTCTCGGAGAGGAAGCCGTAACCCGGGTGGATGGCCACGGCACCGGTTACCTCGGCGGCGGCGATGATGGCCGGGACGTTGAGGTAGGATTCAGTACTGGCCGGTCTGCCGATACAGATGGATTCGTCGGCCAGCAGCACATGTTTGAGCTCCCGGTCGGCGGTGGAGTGAACGGCCACTGTCTTGATCCCGAGCTCTTTACAGGCGCGCAGGATCCGCAGGGCAATTTCACCGCGGTTGGCGATGACTACTTTGTCCAACATGGGTGGCGATTTCCCTTATTCGATGATGAACAGCGGCTCGTCAAATTCGACGGCCTGACCATTTTCAACCAGGATCGCTTTGATCACACCGGCCTTGTCAGACTCGATTTGGTTCATCATTTTCATGGCTTCGACGATGCACAGGGTGTCGCCGACATTGACTTGCTGACCCACTTCCGCGAACGGCTTGGCATCCGGGCTGGAGGAGCGGTAGAAGGAGCCAACCATCGGGGAGCGCATCAGGTGACCGCTCGGGGCGGCATCTGCGGCCGGTGCGGCGGCAACCGGGGCGGCAGCGGCAGGTGCGGCAACCGGAGCGGCTTGCTGCATCATCATCTGCGGCATGGCGGTGGTCACCTGACCGGAGAAGTTGCGGCTGATGCGAACGGACTCTTCACCTTCGGAGATCTCCAGTTCGGCGATGCCGGACTCTTCAACCAGTTCAATCAGCTTCTTGATTTTGCGGATATCCATTAGCATTCTCTTTCTTCTTTATCTGATCAGTGATTATCAAGCCGCGCGCAGATGGTGCACGGCCGCGGTTAAAGCGAATTGGTAGCCATCGGCCCCCAGACCACAAATGACCCCTTTGGCGACATCAGACAGATAGGAGTGATGACGGAACGGCTCCCTGGCATGGACATTTGACAGGTGAACCTCGATAAAAGGGATGGCGACACCCAGCAGCGCATCGCGAATGGCGACGCTGGTGTGGGTGAAAGCGGCTGGATTGATGATGATAAAATCCACCTGGCCCATGGCCTGATGGATGCGGCCGACCAACTCATGTTCGGCATTGGATTGCAGATGTTCCAGAGTGACACCGAGTTCGCTGGCGTTAAGCTTCAGATCGGCGACGATCTCATCAAGCGTCTTGCTGCCGTAGATACCCGGTTCCCGTTTGCCCAGCAGATTCAGGTTTGGTCCGTTGAGCAGGAGAATGCGGTGATTTTGCGACATATTGAGTACATCCTCGATGATAATGCTGCTATCTATCAGCTATCTTGTGGACTACCAGAAATCTAGCCATTTTCTGCGCAAATCGGTGTGCCCTGGCACACAGATTTCGCAATTATATTGATTTCGTGAAAATTAGCAGCATTTTACTGGTCTAATCTCTACATCTGGCTATTTATTGCACATTTTGGTCGGCAAGGCTCCGTAGCTACCGCCTTGCTGTTTGCTGGCAGATAAGAAACGACAAAGCCGGCACAGGGCCGGCTTTATTGAGCAACAAACGAAGCGGGATCAGGCAGCTTCCGACTTCTCGCGGATGAGTTTGTCTACTACCCCCGGATCCGCCAGGGTGGAGATATCCCCCAGGCTGTCGGTCTCGCCGGTGGCGATCTTGCGCAAGATGCGGCGCATGATCTTGCCGGAACGGGTCTTCGGCAGCCCCTCCGCCCAGTGGATCACGTCCGGCGTAGCGATGGCGCCAATCTCCTTGCGCACCCACTCCTTCACCTCTTTGTGCAGCTCGCGGCTCGGCTCTTCCCCGGCGATCAGGGTGACATAGGCATAGATACCCTGACCCTTGATCTCGTGAGGAACCCCCAC
Organism: Aeromonas sp. R1-2; assembly: GCF_040908505.1. Taxonomy (NCBI): domain Bacteria; kingdom Pseudomonadati; phylum Pseudomonadota; class Gammaproteobacteria; order Aeromonadales; family Aeromonadaceae; genus Aeromonas; species Aeromonas sp. R1-2. The sequence continues at coordinate 54,621 of NZ_JBFODU010000012.1, forward strand.
CACCGCGGCTTCAGCGATCTTGGGATGGGCCACCAGCGCCGATTCAATTTCGGCGGTACCCATGCGGTGGCCGGAGACGTTCAGTACATCATCCACCCGACCGGTGATCCAGTAGTAGCCGTCCTCGTCGCGACGGGCACCGTCGCCGGTGAAGTAGCGGCCCGGGAAGGTGGAGAAGTAGGTCTGCTCGAAGCGCTCGTGATCGCCGAATACGGTGCGCATCTGGCCCGGCCAGGAGTCGGTGATCACCAGGTTACCCTCGGTGGCCCCCTCCAGCGGTTCGCCCATGTTGTCGACCAGCGCCGGTTGCACCCCGAAGAAGGGACGAGTCGCCGAGCCCGGTTTCAGGTCGGTGACGCCGGGCAGCGGCGTAATCAGGATGCCGCCGGTCTCGGTTTGCCACCAGGTATCGACGATGGGACAGCGCTCATCACCAATGGTGCGGTAGTACCACTCCCAGGCTTCCGGGTTGATGGGTTCACCCACCGAACCCATGATGCGCAGGCTCTGGCGTGACGTGCCGGTGACCGCTTCGTTACCCTTGGCCATCAGGGCGCGGATGGCGGTAGGGGCGGTATAGAGGATGGTGACCTGGTGCTTGTCCACCACCTGACTCATGCGGTTGGTGGCAGGGTAGTTGGGCACCCCTTCGAACATGATGGTGGTGGCACCGTTGGCAAGCGGCCCGTATACCAGATAGGAGTGACCAGTGACCCAGCCCACATCGGCGGTACACCAGTAGATATCCTCTTCGTGGTAGTCGAACACATATTTGAAGGTGAGGGTGGCATAGACCAGATAGCCGCCGGTGGTGTGCAGCACCCCCTTGGGTTTGCCGGTGGAGCCGGAGGTATAGAGGATAAAAAGCGGATCTTCGGCGTTCATCGCCTCGGGCGGGCAGTCGCTGCTGACGGCGGCGGTCGCTTCATGCCACCAGATGTCGCGGTGGTTGTGCCAGGCGACATTACCGCCGGTGCGCTTGAGCACGATCACCTTGTTGACCTGGGTTTCCGGGTTGGTGAGCGCTTCATCCACATTCTTCTTGAGCGGCACCGGACGGCCACCACGCAGCCCTTCGTCGGCGGTGATTACGATGCGCGAGCCCGAGTCGATGATGCGGCCGGCCAGTGCTTCCGGCGAGAAGCCGCCGAAGACAATGCTGTGTACCGCGCCGATGCGGGTACAGGCCAGCATGGCGATGGCGGCTTCCGGCACCATGGGCATATAGAGGCAGACCACGTCGCCGCGGTGCACCCCTTGGGCTTTCAAGACGTTGGCAAACTTGCACACTTCGCTGTGCAATTCGCGGTAGGTGAGTTTGCGATCTTCGGCAGGGTTGTCCCCTTCCCAGATGATGGCGACCTTGTCACCCCGTTCGGCGAGATGGCGATCGAGACAGTTGGCCGAGACGTTGAGCTGGCCATCTTCAAACCATTTGATGGAGACATGGCCTGGATCGTAGGAGGTGTTCTTGACCTTGGTATAGGGTTTCATCCAGTCGAGAATTTTTCCCTGCTCTCCCCAGAAGGTATCGGGATCCTCGACGGAGGCCTGATACATGGCGGCGTAGTCGCCCTTGTCCAGCAGTGCATTGCTGCTGATATGGGGTTTGACCGGGTAGACCTTGCTCTCGCTCATCTGTCACTCCTTTGAATAGATCTTTTAATGGTTTCTTAACAACTTATACCTTTGGTGGCGGGGGGCAATTAGACTTTTGGATAGGCGGCAAAAGTTGGTTACAGGACAAAGAGTGACAATTAATCGGCGAGTGGGTAAAAGGGGGCGTGTCGATTAATTGGAGGTCATGATGTTTTCTCTGTTGCTCTGTGCATCCCTCTGGCAGTTTGATGCGCCAGTGCCCGCTGGCGAACCCCCGAAAGAGTTTGCGATCACCCATCAGGAGGCCTCACCTGCGCTGCGGGATCGGGTGGCCGATCAGCTTGGTCATGCATGGCAGGCCAAGGAGCCCGGTACCAGACTCACCTTCAGCGATCCAGCTCCCCGTTATGCTGGCGAATCACCGTTGACGCGCATGCTCAATGATCGTGATGATGGTTGGGAATCCCGCTTGCAGATCGAGTGGTAATCCAGTCGGCAGCCAGGAGGCGGATGCCTCCCGGCTGGTGATGATGATTGCCTGCCGCTATCAGACGTAGCGTTGATGCAGGCGATCTCCCATATGTTCGACATGCAGTGGTTTGCTGAACAGATAGCCCTGTCCTTCGCCGCAGTTGAGTGATTGCAAGAAGGCGTGTTGTGCCTTGGTTTCAATCCCTTCGGCGGTGACCTCCATATCCAGACTGTCGGCCAGATTGATGATGGTGCGGCAGAGCTCCCGACTGTTCTTGTCTTCCGGTAATGCTTGCACAAACGCCCGGTCGATCTTGATGCGATCGATCGGCAGGGTCTTGAGCAGACTCAGCGACGAGAAGCCGGTGCCAAAGTCATCGATGGCAATCTGCACGCCGAGATTTTTCAGGCGGGTAAAGAGATCCAGACTCTGTTCGACCCGCTGGATGATGCTCTCCGTCACCTCTATCTCCAGCCGTTCTGGCGGAAATCCGGTCTCGGCCAGAATGGCGGCGACCCGTTCAACGTAGCCTGGGGAGCGCATCTCCCGCACCGACACATTGACCGACAAGCGAGGCACCGGCAGTCCGGCGGCCAGCCAGTTTTGTCCCTGCTCGCAGGCGTTGCGCATCACCCACTCCCCAATTTTCTCTATCAGGCCGCACTCCTCTGCCACCGGAATAAAACGGGTCGGCGCTATCATCCCCTCATTGGGATGCTGCCAGCGCAGCAGGGCTTCCAGTCCGCTCAGGTGGCCGTTGGCCAGATTGGTCATGGGTTGATAGAAAATGCAGAGCTGTTCGAGCTCCAGGGCCTTGAGCAGACCCTGCTCAATCTGCATTCGCTCGCGGGCTCGAGCCGCCATGCAGGGGGTATAGAACTGGAATCCGTTGCGCCCCTGACTTTTCGCCTCGTACATGGCGCTGTCGGCGGCGCTGACCAGGGTTTCCGGGCTGTCTGCATGATCCGGATAGATGGCGATACCGATACTTGCCGAGATTGCCACCAGCTCATGGGCCAGCTCAACCGGTTCACGCAACACGGTCAGCAGGGTATTGGCCAGGGTTGCCAGCTCGTCAGGCTCCTCCAGATAGGGGATCAGCACCAGAAACTCGTCTCCCCCGAGGCGGGTCGCCAGATCGTTGTGCTGCAGGCAGCCGCGGATCCGCTCTGCCAGCCGCTTGAGCAGCTCATCGCCAACTCCGTGGCCCAGGCTGTCGTTGATCAGCTTGAAGCCATCCAGATCGATAAAGAGCAGCCCCAACCGTTTGCGATTGAGCTGCGCGGTTTTCAGCTCAAGGGCCAGCCGCTCCTGCAACAGATGGCGATTGCCCAGTTCGGTCAGGGGGTCGTGATAGGCAAGGTGATTCAGCTCGGCCTCCACCTTGCGAATGGCGCTGATGTCGGAAAGGGCGATCACATAGTGAGTGGTGTTGTTGAAGTTGTCATAGACAGCACTGATCTGCTGCCAGGAGGAGAAGTAGCTGCCATCCTTGCGCAGACAAACCATCTCGCCATGCCAGGCGTTGTTGCCGGGGCGCAGGTGATACCAGGGATAGTCGAGGTCAGTGTAGCGCCTGGGATGCATGATGATATCCGGGGTACGGCCTATCACCTCCTCGGCATTGTATTGGGTCAGCATGGTGAAGGCCGGGTTGACCGACAGAATATGGTGCTCGCTGTCGAGGATGATGATCCCCTCGGCCGTGGTATCGAATACCACGTTGGCCTGATGGAGTCGCTCCTCCTGACGGCGGCGGGCGGTGGCATTGTGAATGACTCCCATGACCCGGTGGCCGACCGACTCGGTGGCGGGGACATGGTCGGCATGAATATCGACCCAGTGGCGCTCGTTGAGCGCGGTGAGGTAGCTCAGGGTGAGATGGATGGGGTCATGACTTTGCAGGGCGGCCTTTAGCTGGTTGCCGGATTCCGGTTCAAAACAGTCGACGAACGCTTGCAGCCCGCCGTGGAACTGGTTGGCCTCGATGCCCAGCAGCGGCTCAATTTGGCCGTCGAACAGTAATCTGTCCTCCGCCACGTGCCACTCCCACACCCCGATTTGGGCCGCTCGCATTGCCAGTTGCAGCCGTTGTTCGGTTTCGTACTGCTCGGTGATGTCCCGCACGATGGCGAGGATGCCGTTCAGCTCCCCTTTCTCATCACGCATCGGGCTGTAGGTGGCCTGAAAGCGGCGTGAGCTGCTGTCGTACGCCGCGGTTTGGCCCGTGATGGCGATATCCACGTAGGGCATGCCGCTTCGCATGATCTGCTGAAACATAGGCTCCAGGGTCGGTGCCAGCTTGGGAACCACCTCTCTGAGGTGTTTGCCCTGATGCTCCGCGATGCTTTTGCCATTGATGTCGGCCAGCACCTGATTGACTTTACGGTAGCGAAATTCGCAGTCAAAGACGCCGATGCCCAGAGGGGCATTATCCATCAGCTGTTCCAGGACGGTGTGATCTGACAGCTGGGTCAACATTGCCTCGGTGTCGGCGTTGAAAAGCTTCCCATCCATGATGACCTCGGCATTGATTGTTTTATCACTTGCATCAGTTGTCAGTATGGCACGAACTGTTTGGCCGGGAGTCAAGCGGAGTTATCTGGTTGTTTTGACGGCAAGAATAGGCAGAAAAACCTGATAAAAAGGATGGAAAAAGGGGCGAGAGGTTATCCCTTCTGGCGACCAAACGCCTGAATGCCGCGCACCAGTACCAGCCAGCCGATCAGATGGAAGGGGAGGGCAAGCAGATAGAGCAGCAGGAAGTGCGACTCGCTGCCACTGCTGTTGATGAAGTCGATCCAGGCGGCCAGCAGCGCCAGCATGCCGGCGATCTGGAAGCGGCGGCGCAACACCACCTCGACGCCGAGATTGGCAAGGTAGAGGGTGAGCAGGATGCCAGCAAATCCGGTGAGCTGGGCGGTGCCGTAGAGCTCGCGATCCGGGTTGAACAACAGCGCAATCAGGGGAGTAATGCCCTGATCCAGCGGGATCAGGGCCAGCAGCCAGCATGCAATCAGAAGCAGGGCTGTCTTCATCGCGGACTCAGTCGGCGGACGGTGCCGGTTTGACCAGAGAGAGGTAGTTGGCATCCATCTTGAGGAAGACCCCCAGCAGACGGGCACTGGCGCCGTAGAAGCCAAACCGGTCGGCGGCGCGACAGGCGCTTTCGAACTTGTCAAACCAGCCCAGCAGATGGCCGTGCAGCAGCGCTTCCTGCTCGTCGAGCCAGCGTTCCCGCTCGGCTGCGCTCTTGGCTTCCGCCGCACGGATGATGAGATTGCCCATCAGATCCAGCTCGATGGCTAGATGATCCGCAGGCTCTTTGTATTTATCGCTGACATTGATACCAAGGCGATCGAGGCGGGCCTGCATCTCGGCCATCGGGGCCTGCATCAGCAGCTTGGCCTCGCCACGGTAGAGCGATTCGTAGGGCAGGGCGCCCTGTTTGGGATCCACCAGAAACAGCCCGGCGAAGTCGGCAGCGAGTTCGAGTTGGCGATCCGGGCGCACCAGCAGGCGGGCGATGGCATCGTTGAGCTCGGCCACGGCTTCGCGCATCGGATCCAGGGTGGAGAGGCTTTTCAGGAAGCTTCGCACATCATAGGTGTCATATTCGGCGATCTGCTCATCACTGAGTTCGGCGGCGAACAGGGTGGAGAACCACCAGTAGAGTTCGGCCCGGCGTTCGCTGGTAGCCATAAATTCCTGCATTTTTCCTCCGTGGATGGCAATCGGGAGCCTTGATGGCTCCCGATTCTAACGACTTTAAAAATAAAGGAAACTCAAGGGGGTGCTTTCGTCCCCCCGAGGTCAGAGTGCCGGGAACATGGGGTCGATGCCCTTGGCCGATTCCGGCGCGCCGAAGGCAGTGACGGCGGGTGCCTGTCCGCGGAACTTCTCGATCTCCACCAGCGCGGTATGGGCCGTGGTGGCCTGCGCCAGGCTGGAGGAGCCGATGTCGGCGGTCAGCACGTTGGGATCGCCGTAGGTACAGAGAGTCCCCACCTTGCCACCCTCTTGCGGGCCATACCAGGCTCCTTCCTGAATGCGCACCACCCCAGGGGCGTAGTCATCGCTCACCACCAGCCCGGCCAATACCTGACCGCGGCCGTTGAACACCCGCACCAGATCGCCGTCCTTGAGGCCGCGGGATTTGGCATCCTGCGGATTCATGTAGACAGGCTCGCGACCCTGCACCGTGTAGGTGGCTCGGTAGTTGTCGGAGGAGCAGAGCTGGCTGTGCAGCCGTTTGTCCGGGTGGCAGGATTGCAGGTGCAGCGGGTACTGTTTGCTGCCCGGCCCGCCGTGGGAGCGCTCGTAGGGTTCGATCCAGACCGGATGGCCCGGGCAATCCCCATAGCCGTAGTCGGCAATGGTCTTGGAGTAGATCTCGATAAGGCCGGACGGGGTACCCAGTGGCTCCAGATCCGGCTCCTGACGGAACGACTCGTGGCGCACCCAGGGTTGGCCCGCCGGGAAGGTGACGAAGCCTTCCCCGTGCCAGAACTGGCTGAAACGGGGCAGACGAATGCCGATGCCGCGCCCCTGCAGGCGGGCGTCGTCATAGATGCTCTGGATCCACTCCAGCTTGCTCTTGCCACCGGTGAACTCGGCCTCGCGACCGAAGCGACGGCAGAGATCGGCGAAGATGTCATAGTCATCGCGCGCCTCGAACAGCGGCTCCACCACCTTGTACATGGCCAGAATGCCCGCGTTGGAGTGAGAACCCCACTGCTCGATGTCATCCCGCTCGTAGGTGGTGGTGGCGGGCAGCACGATATCGGCGAAGCGGCAGCTGGCGGTCCACTGGTGATCGATGCTGACCACGGTTTCCAGCTTGCGCCAGGCCGCAACCATCTTGTTGCGATCCTGCTGGTGGTGGAACGGGTTGTTGCCGCAGAACACTGCCATCTTCATGTGGGGGTAGGTGATGGTCTGGCCGTTGAAGGCGATCTGCTTGCCCGGATTGAGGATGCAGTCGACGAAACGGGCCACCGGAATGAATTTGGAGTAGCCCTTCCAGTCGCCATCATGGATCGGCTTGACCCCGGGAATGACCGAGCTGAAACCTGACATGATGGGGCCGCTGGAGGTGATGGTGCCCGCTCCGTTGTAGTGCCAGCCAAAGCCGTAACCGCCCCCCGGCAGGCCGATCTGGCCAATCATCGAGGCCAGTACCACCAGCATCCAGGCGTACTGCTCGCCGTGGTGCATGCGCTGCACACACCAGCCGCCGATAAGCTGGGTGCGTCCACTGCTCATGGCGCGGGCCAGTTCGCGGATGGTCTCGGCTGGTACGCCACAGATGGCGGCTGCCCACTCGGCGTCCTTCACCTGACCATCGCTGGTGCCCAGCAGGTAGGGCAGGAACTTGTCAAAGCCGGTGGTGTAGTTCTTCAGGAACGCCTCGTCGTGGCGCTTCTCGCTGTAGAGGGTGTGGGCGATGCCCAGCATCAGCGGTACGTCGGTTTGCGGATTCAGGGTCACCTGATCGCAATTGAGGTACTTCTGGGTCTTGGATTTGACCGGATCGACACTGATCACCCGGATCTCGCCCTTGGCCACCTTCTCTTTCAGCTGTGCCCAGTAGTCGTAGACGCTGTGATCCGGCACCAGCCAGCCCACCTGCAGGTTCTTGATGGGATCTGAGCCCCAGATGACGATAGTCTTGCTGTGTTCCAGTACCAGCGGCCAGGAGGTCTGCTGCTCGTACACCTCCATGGCGCCCGCCACGTGGGGCAGGATCACCTGGGCGGCACCGGTGGAGTAGTCACCGGCCTTGGCCAGATAGGTGCCGTGCAGGTTCATGGCGCGTCCCAGCATGGCGCCAGCGGAGTGCAGCTTGCCCACCGACTGCCAGCCGGAGTGACCGGCATAGAGGGCGCTCGGGCCATAGATCTTCTGCACCCGCTCCAGCTCGTGATAGAAGAAGTCCAGCGCCTGGGACCAGGTCACCCGCACGAAGCGGTTCTGGCCACGTTCGCTGGTGTCGGACTGGTGCCCCTTGCGCAGCCAGTCCAGTCGCACCATGGGGTAGCGGATGCGGGAGGGGTTGTAGACCACCTCACTCAAGGCCTTGAGCATGTCGGTGGGGTGCTTTTCATGCTCGAACGGCAGGGTCTCGACCCAGCGTCCATCGACCACCCGGGCCCGGAAGGCGCCCCAGTGGGAGCCGGACTGCACCAGTTTTTCGCCGGACTCGGCGGCCATCACGGCGCGACCGAGCAGGGAGGGGCCGATCAGGGCAGAGGCACCGCTGGCCAGCAAGCCACCCAGAAAACCACGACGGGAAATATTGATCATCTTGTTATTCCTCTTTCGAATCCGGACTTAGTGGCTGCCCTGACCACCGGTATCGGCGGCATGGTTTTGCAGGTATTTGAGCAGGGTGCGCTCCTCTTCCTTGCTCAGGCGATAGTAGGCAGACATCGCCTTGAGTCCCGAAATCCAGCCGTTGGCAGTGAAGTGAGCGGGATCCGGCGCGCCGTGGCAGGAGTTGCAGGTGGATTTGTACATCTCGCCGGCGTAATCCCAGATTGGCTTGAGCGAGGACTCAAAGCCCTTGCCATCGACCCAGGCCTGCACCTGAACCTGCTCCCACTTGATATGAGTGGCGCTGTCGGTCTCCTGTTTGAGCACTTTCTCGCTCGCTTTCAGTTCGTCACGGATGGTGGCGACGAAGACCCGCTTGCCCATGTATTCGCTCAGCACCCGGCCCTTGCCGTCGCTCTCGCGCCACCCTTCGATGGTCACCTTGAGGCGATCGCCGCTGCGGTCTACGACGTCGATGCGGGAGGCAGGCAGCAGTTTGCCGACCGGGTCGCTGCTCTGTTCGCTGGCATAGAGATCTTTTTCACCCAGGTTGTAGAGGGTCTCGGCGGCTGGCGCCTCTTGCGCGTCGTTGACCAGAGTGGCGTAAGTGGCCCGGAAGCCGCCCGCCATGTTGGGCAGTTCGTGGGCGATGCCCTTGTGGCACTCGATGCAGTTCATGTTCTTCGCCGCCGCATCTTTCATCGCCAGCGCTGCCGCCGGGGACTGCTTGGCGTGATCCATGTTGTCGTAGCTGTGGCAGGACTTGCAGGTCTTGGAGTTCTGGCTGCTCATCCGCGCCCACACCTTCTCGGCCAGATGCAGGCGCCGGTCCTCGAACTTCTCCTGAGTGTCGATGCTGTGGCCTATGTACTCCTGATAGAGGTCGTTGGCCGCCTCCATCTTGCGGGCCACCTTGCCGACAAAGTCCTTCGGCTGGTGACAGTCGGTACAGACCGCCTGTACCCCTGAGGCATTCTTGAAGTGGATGGACTCCTTGTACTCCGGATAGACGGTGTCTTTCATGGAGTGGCAGGAGATACAGAATTCGAGGCTGCTGGTTTTCTCAAAGCCATAGTGCAGGCCGACGGTGCCCGCGAGGGTGACGCCGACGCCCACCAGAAGCAGCGCCAGTACCGACCAGCGACGGCTGGGGGTGCGCAGGAAGTGCCACAGTTTTTTCATCATGCTCTCTCACATCACTTTTTTGATGGGAGCCATGATAGGGAGGCGTTGTGAACAGGGCTGCCGCCACAAATTAATGAAATAGGGGTATTTATGACAAAATGTGAATAGAATAATCCTCCCTTGTCGACCATCGTGAATCCTGCCCATGAGCTACCACATTCTAGTTGTTGAAGATGATGCGGTTACCCGCGAGAAGCTGACCGGCTATTTCGAGCGGGAGGGCTATCGGGTGACGGCGGTCGAAAACGGCCAGGAGATGCGCGCCATGCTGGCGGAACAAACGGTCGATCTGGTGATGCTGGATATCAACCTGCCGGGGGAAGATGGTCTGCTGCTGACCCGTGAATTGCGGGCGCGCAGCACGGTGGGGATCATTCTGGTCACCGGCCGCAGCGATGCGGTGGACCGGATTGTCGGCCTCGAGATGGGGGCCGACGACTATGTCACCAAGCCGTTCGAGCTACGGGAGTTGCTGGTGCGGGTCAAGAATCTGCTGTGGCGGATCTCGCTGGCGGCCGCCGCGCCGAGCGAGCCTGCGGTGGCTGACGATGCGGTGCGCTTCGGCCCCTGGCGTTTTGATATTCCCCGCCGCCAGCTCAGCAAGGACGGAGTGCCGGTGCGTCTGACCAAGGCCGAATATGAAGTGCTGGTGGCCTTTGTCGCCCATGCCGGGCGGGTGCTCGGTCGGGAGCGGATCCTGACCCTCATCAGCCATCGCGGCGATGGCCCGAGCGATCGCACCATAGACGTGTTGATCCGGCGGCTGCGCGGCAAGATGGAAGCGGATCCGCGGGATCCCCAGCTGTTTGTGACCGTCCATGGTGAAGGCTATCTGTTTGCCGGTGAGATAGCCTCCTGAGCCCGTTGCGGTGGCCTTGACCTGTTTGACCGGGTATCAGACCGGCGGGCGGGTATCAAATTGCGGGCAGTCGTCGCCAATCTGGTGCCAGGGCGCCTTGGAGCCGACAAAGATGTGAAACGCGGGCCGCTGGCTCGGCACGTCGTCCAGTACCCCCAACCGCAGATTGATCTTGCCGCTGCTGCTCTTCTGGCTGAACAGGCTGGAGCCGCAGTGACGACAGAAGGCCAGGGTGGTCTCTGCCGATTTGCGGTAGCGGTCGATGGCCTCTTCCCCCTTCACTATGGTGACCTGGTTGCCATCCAGTCCGCCGACCGAAGCGTAATCTCCCCCTGAAAACTTGCGGCATTCGCTGCAGTGGCAGTTCCCCATATAGTCGAACTGATCCGGCAGGGTCAGGGCGACGGCGCCGCACAGGCAGCTGGCATGTAACTCTTTCATCTCTTCTCCTTGAGTGTGCTGATCGGATTTGGAACGGCTATTCGACCCGATAGACGGGACGAAAAGCGCCATCCGAGAGGGAATCGGCGGGGTCGGCCAGCGGTGCAGACAGCGTCAGAATGGGTGGTCCCATCACCCGAGGGCACTGCTCGGCATTGGCATCAGGGTGTTGCAGCAGGCAGACCGCCTGAGCGACCGCAAGGCGCCCCTGCAGCCGCATCTGATCGCTGTTGGCGGCCAGGATCTTGCCTCGGCGCAGGCCCCGCTGTACCCCATGGCTGAAGTAGGTGCTCAGCACCTGGGGCCTGTCGAGATGGCGCTGTGATAGTTCGTTGACGGCCACTTCAGCGGCGATGGCGCCTCCCACCAGATAGTCGAGGTCGGGATAGCGGGCCAGCGTCTGCTGCACCAGGGTGCGCTGGATTTCCCGGCTGTTGTCGCCGCGCTCGGTGGTGACCAGCTTGATGGCGCTCCCCTTGATGGAGTCGGCAAAGCCCGGCTCGACAAAGTTGTTGCCGCCACTCGCCTGCGGGCCGGGGAAGAGGGCGACCGAGACCGGCTTGCTGCCGGCGGGGTGACGCTGCGCCAGCCAGTGGCCGATTTGCCAGCCCATCTGGTACCAGGAGACCCCCACCTTGGCCTGCACCAGACCGCTGGGCAGATCGTTGACCACCCCAAAGACCGGCAGCGGCGTGGCCTCGATTGCCTCGCGCAAGCCCTGATAGCTCACCGCGCCGAGCAAGATGGCGTCGCTCCCTTCCTGCACGCAGCGCTGCAACTGCTGGCGCTGCTCGACGAGGGCGCCATAGCCCCCCGCTTCGTGGATCTGCAACTTGACTCCCAGCCGCTTCGCTTCGTCCACCATGCCCTGATTGACCGAAAGCCAGTAGGCGTCGCGCAGATGGGGGTAGAGGGCACAGAGGGTCAGCGGTTTGGTTGCCGCTGCGGGTTCCTGCCACTGCTGGCGCAGCGGCTGGCCGCTGAATTCGCCGCCGGGCCAGATATCGACCGCAAAGGCGAGGACGGCTCGGGGAAGCATTAGCAACCAGATCAGCAACAACGGGGAGAGATAGACGCTTCGCATGGCCAGGGGTTTTGTTAAAGTGTTGGGCCATATTATCCGGTCAAAGCCGACCACAACCAAGGGACTTCCCGTGAGAATCTTTTCCGGCCTGGGTGGCAAGTTGCTGCTGGCCTTCTCCTTGATGGCATTACTCACACTGAGTGCCTCCCTGCTGGGTTGGGTGGGGCTTAGCCATCTGCGCCAGCTAGAGCAAGGGGTGCAGCAGACTCTGGCCGATCAGGAGCTGGCCCGCACGCTCTCTCGCCTCAGCGGCGAGATCCAGAGCGCGTCACGGCTGCTGGCCACCGCAACCAGCGAGCAGGAGCATCAGGGACGCCTGCTTACCCTGCAGGGGCAACAGCTGCAACAGGTGCTGGCGCAACTCGGCCGTGGGCAGGGTTCAACAAGCCTCGATCAGCTCAGTCAAAGCATCATCGGCAATCTGGGTCAGCAGGGCTGGCTGGTGGGGGAACGGTTGACCCTGATGGCGCAAGGGGAGGCGCAGCGGGCCCGTCTGGTGGCGGCGGCCGGGCAAATTGCCGAGCTGGCGCGCAGCCAGATGGAGAACGCCGAAACCGTGATGGTGGCGGGGTTGGGTTCCCTCTACCAACAGCAAGGTGCGCAGGCGACCCGGACGCTGGACCGCCTGCTGGAGCAGGATCTTGACTGGCTGGAGCAGATGACCGAGCTGCGTCATCGTACCCTGATGCAGCAGCAGCGCATCGAGGAGATGTGGCGCAGCGAACGACAGGAACAGTTGCAAACGCTATTGCAAGAGGGGCTGCGGGAGCTGGCCATCTTGCAACTGCGGGCCGGGGCGGTGACCGACCCGGCCCGCCGGCAGGCGGTGGAACAGGCGCTGACCGTGCTGGCACAGAGCGACAAGCTGGTGCAACTGCGCAGCGACTGGCTCGGCAAGGGGGAGGCGCTGCGGGTGCTGGCCAATGCCAATGAAGCTCTGATGAGCAGTCTCAACCAGCAGGTCGGAGAGCTGGTCAGCCGTGCCCGCGATTCGCTGGGGCAGAGCCAGCAGGCGCTAAGCCAGCGCCTCAGGCTGCTGGAGCAGGCGTTGATGGGCATTGGCCTGCTCACCCTGCTACTGCTGATGCTGCTGATGTGGCGCATGGTCTACGGCCGGATCGTCTGGCCGCTGCAACGGGCGGTGGCGGGGATGAGCCGGTTGGCACGCGGAGATCTGGCACCTCTTGAGCCGATCGCCAGCACCGGGCGCGATGAGCTGGCGGAGCTGGGCCGGGCCTTGCAGGTGTTTCGTGACAATGCGGTCGAGTTGGGCCGCTATCAGCGCGAGCTGGAGTCGCGGGTCGAGGAGCGCACCGGCCAGCTCAGCCACGCCAACGAGCGGCTCAATGAGGAGGTGGAGAAGCAGCGGCAGGCTCGCGCCGAGGCCGAGCAGGCCAACCGGGCCAAGTCGGTGTTTCTCGCCACCATGAGCCACGAGATCCGCACCCCCATGAACGGCATTCTCGGGGGCCTGACGCTGCTGGAAGATACCCACCTGAGCGATACCCAGCAGCGCTATCTGGCCGCCATCGAGCACAGTGGCGAATCCCTGCTGGAGATCCTCAACGACATTCTCGACTACTCCAAGATCGAGGCGGGTCATGTGGAGGCACGCCGCGAGCCCTTCCCCCTGTTCCAGCTGGTGGATGAACTCAGCGCACTGTTTCGGCCAAAGGCAGCGGCCAAGGGGGTCACCCTGGCGCTGGAATATGCGCCCGGGCTGGCGCCTGTGGTCGAGGGGGATCTGGGCAAGCTGCGGCAGGTGCTCGGCAACTTGCTCGGCAATGCAGTCAAGTTTACCGCCCGTGGCCAGATTACCCTGACGGTGGCGCCCCTTGTCTGTCACGGCCCTTGTGCCGAGCCCTGCATCCGCTTCGTGGTGCGCGATACCGGCCCCGGCATTCCGGCCGATGAGCAGGAGGCTGTGTTCGAGGCGTTTCGCCAGCGCAAGCGCGATATAGGCCATCAGGGCGGCACCGGGCTGGGGTTGGCGATCAGTCGCAAGCTGGTGGCCGCCATGGGGGGCGAGCTGAACCTTGCCAGCGAACCGGGCAAGGGGTGTGAATTCAGCTTCAGTCTGCCCTTGCAACGCTCGAGTGCCCAGCTGCCTGCCGAGGCGCAACCGCTGCACCTTGGCCAGTCCCGTGACATCCTGCTGGTGGAGGATAACGAGATCAACCGGTTGGTGGCGCACGGCATGCTGACCCGCCTCGGCCATCGCGTCACCTTGGCGGAGGATGGTCGCAGCGCGCTGGCGCTGGTGACCGAGCGCCCCTTCGAGCTGGCGCTGCTCGATATCAATCTGCCCGATATGGACGGTATGACCCTGCGCGAGGATCTGGCAGCCATCAGCGAGGAGATGCATGAGCGGCCGCTGCCCGCCATCGCCATCTCGGCCCAGATGTATCCGGAGGATATCCGCCACTGCCTTGCCGCCGGGTTTGTCGATTTTGTCGGCAAACCGGTGCGGCTGGCGGTGCTGGCGAACGCCATCGATCAACTATTTCGGCAAGAGGGCGCCTCTATCGAGCCGCAGGTGCAATTATCTGCAGCCGCGCCCCCAACTAACCACCCCGAGTGGGCCAATCCGGTGCTGGATGCCGATCTGCCCCTGCTCGGCATGGCGCGGATCCGCCAGCTGGTCGCGCTGTTTGAGTCGCAAGGGCGGGTGTTGGTAGATAAGTTGGCTCAGGGGGAGGGGAGTGAGCAACGTCAGCTGGCGCACAAGCTCAAGGGGAGTGCGCTGGCGCTGGGGTTGACCGAATTTGCCAGCCATTGCACGGCCCTTGAGGCGGGGGGCGGTGAGCCTGCGGCAATCGGCGGGCAATTTGACGCGGCGGTGAGCGGGTTGCAGCAGTGGCTGGCGGCCAACAGGGATTCGCCGTTCTGATCCCTGCTGGCGATGCACAACGTTCAGAGGGGGCCAGTCCCTGCTCCGTTTATTCGATCTCGCGAAATAGCACCTGCTTGCACTTGGTGCAGACCCATTCCCGGCGAAAATCGGTCAGGTGCACCATGCCTACCTCCAGCAACTCGTGGTGGCCGCAGTGATAACAGAAGATGATGTCGCCATCGACTGATTCAGGGTGGGCCGCCAGATATTCGGCTTTGGTGGGGAGTTGATCCCACGAGGTGGTGGGGACATGCTTGCGTTGGCTGGTGTAGTAGACCCAGTAGAACAGAAAAAAGACAGCCAGGATCACGAATGTCAGCAGATGGTCCATCTTGAACTCCTCCGGTTAGGTGCAGCCCCTCGGATGCATGGCTGCAATCAGCTCCATCATCATTAAATTTGTTTCGAATGAATATGTTACAGGAAGGATAAAGAGGGCGTTGTGATCCCCTTCGGGTTTTGCCCGCCCGCAGCGGGATGAAAAATGTGCCGTTTGGCGGAGCGGCCAGGGTATTGAACGGGGAGGGAATCTTGCTTTTTACAACATAAATTCAACCTTTTTTTAGGTGGTTGGACTGTCTCTTTGATCCAGCTCACGTTACAATGCCCGCGCCCACTTCACCTAACGCGCAAACGATTTTCAGGAGAGAAACGGATGTTGAAACGTGACATGACCATCGCCAATTATGATCCGCAATTGTGGCAGGCCATCACAGACGAAACCCGTCGTCAGGAAGAGCATATCGAGCTGATTGCGTCTGAGAACTACACCAGCCCCCGTGTCATGGAAGCCCAGGGCTCCCAGCTGACCAACAAGTACGCCGAAGGTTACCCTTCCAAGCGTTACTACGGTGGTTGCGAGTATGTGGATGTGGTCGAAACCCTGGCTATCGAGCGCGCCAAAGAGCTGTTCGGTGCCACTTACGCCAACGTGCAGCCGCACTCCGGCTCCCAGGCCAACAGCGCCGTTTACATGGCTCTGCTGCAGCCGGGCGACACCGTGCTGGGCATGAACCTGGCCCACGGCGGTCACCTGACCCACGGCTCTCCGGTCAACTTCTCCGGCAAGCTTTACAACATCGTGCCTTACGGTATCGATGAGTCCGGCAAGATCGACTACGACGACATGGAACGTCAGGCTGTCGAGCACAAGCCGAAGATGATGATCGGTGGCTTCTCTGCCTATTCCGGCATCGTTGACTGGGCCCGCATGCGCGAAATCGCCGACAAGGTCGGTGCCTACCTGTTCGTCGACATGGCCCACGTGGCTGGTCTGATTGCCGCTGGTGTCTACCCGAACCCGGTTCCCCACGCTCACGTGGTCACCTCCACCACTCACAAGACCCTGGCCGGTCCGCGCGGTGGTTTGATCCTCTCCGCCGCTGACGACGAGGAGCTCTACAAGAAGCTCAACTCTGCCGTCTTCCCGGGTGGTCAGGGTGGCCCGCTGATGCACGTCATCGCCGGTAAAGCCGTTGCCTTCAAAGAGGCGCTGGAGCCGGAGTTCAAGACCTATCAGGCTCAGGTCGTGAAAAACGCCAAGGCGATGGCTGCCACCTTTATCGAGCGCGGTTACAAGATCGTCTCCGGCGGTACCGACAACCATCTGATGCTGGTTGATCTGATCGGCCGCGAGCTGACCGGTAAGGATGCTGACGCTGCGTTGGGCAAAGCCAACATCACCGTCAACAAGAACTCCGTGCCCAACGACCCGCGCTCCCCGTTCGTCACCTCCGGTGTGCGGATCGGTACCCCGGCCATCACCCGCCGCGGTTTCAAGGAAGCCGAGTCCATCGAGCTGACCCACTGGATCTGCGACGTACTGGACAACCACGACAACGATGCCGTGCTGGCCACCGTGCGTGAGAAGGTGCTGGATATCTGCCGCCGCTTCCCGGTTTATGGCTGATAAGTCAGACCATCCGGTTTGAGACCAATGCCACCTTCGGGTGGCATTGTTTTTTCTGGCTTTTACCGGTTTTGGATGGCCGTGCTACACTGGCCGACCTAGATCCTGGCCCGCCGGGCCGGTCCCTGTTCCATTAACGCCGGAGGTCCGATGCATTGCCCATTCTGTAGTGCGGTTGATACCAAGGTGATCGATTCCCGTCTGGTGGCAGAAGGCCATCAGGTGCGCCGCCGTCGTGAGTGTCTGCTCTGTCACGAGCGTTTTACCACCTTCGAGATGGCCGAGCTGGTGATGCCCCGCGTCATCAAGTCCAACGGCTCCCGCGAGCCGTTCAACGAAGACAAGCTGCGCGCCGGCATCCTGCGGGCGCTGGAGAAGCGGCCGGTGAGCATGGAGGCCATCGAAAAGGCGGTCAACCATATCAAATCCCGCCTGCGTGCCACCGGTGAGCGCGAAGTCGCCTCCGAGCTGGTGGGCAATCTGGTGATGGATGAGCTCAAGAGTCTGGACAAGGTGGCCTATATCCGCTTTGCCTCCGTCTATCGCAGCTTCGAAGATATTCGCGAGTTCGGTGAAGAGATCGCCAAATTGGAGAAATGATGGTATCGGATGGGCAAGTGGATATCCGCTTCGCCCCTCTCTACCTCAGGACACGAAGATATTCGCGAGTTCGGTGAAGAGATCGCCAAGCTGGAGAAGTAAACCGCCATTCTCACCCATGTTGCCGCGTCCGATTACGCTGCGCTAATCGAACCTACGATACTGCGTAAAGCCGAGATGTGTTGTCAAAGGAGCCCGAATGTTTAGTCAAGATGATTACCAATGGATGAGTCGGGCCCTCGAACTGGCCCGCCGCGGCCGCTACACCACGGCCCCCAATCCCTGCGTCGGCGCCGTGCTGGTCAAAGATGGCGTGGTGGTTGGCGAAGGGTGGCATCAGAAGGCGGGCGAGCCCCATGCCGAGGTCTACGCCCTGCGCGCCGCCGGTGACAACGCCCGTGGCGCTACCGCCTATGTAACTCTCGAACCCTGTTCCCATCATGGTCGTACTCCCCCCTGCGCCGAGGCGCTGATCAACGCTGGCGTAGCGCGGGTCGTGGCGGCCATGGTCGATCCCAATCCCCAGGTGGGTGGGCGTGGCCTGCGGATGCTCTCCGAAGCGGGGATCAAGACCGATTTCGGCCTGCTGGCGAGCGAAGCCGAAGCGCTCAACCCGGGCTTTTTCAAGCGGATGCGTACCGCCTTCCCGCGGGTAACCATCAAGCTGGGAGCCAGCCTCGATGGCCGCACCGCTATGGCGAGCGGTGAGAGCCAGTGGATCACCTCCCCGGATGCGCGCCGCGATGTGCAACGACTGCGGGCCCGCCACGATGCGGTACTCTCCAGCGCTGAAACCGTACTGGCCGATGGTGCTTCCCTGACCGTGCGCTGGGACGAGTTTCCCCCCTCGGTCAAGGCAAGTTATCCCAAAGAGACCCTGCGCCAGCCGCTGCGGGTCATCGTCGATTCGCAAAACCGGCTCACCCCCGACTTGCCGCTGTTCCAGAGCGAGAGCCCGGTGCTGCTGGCTCGGCACAAGGCGTCCGGCGAGTGGCCCGAGTGGGTGCAGCAGCTGGAGCTGCCGCTGCTGGATGGCAAGCTGGATCTGGTCAGCCTCTTCATGCTGCTGGCCAAACAGAACGTCAACTCGGTACTGGTCGAGGCGGGCCCGCGGCTGTGCGGCGCTCTGCTGGAAAAAGGGCTGGTGGATGAGCTGGTGCTCTATCAGGCGCCCAAACTGATGGGCGACGAGGGGCGCGGTCTGTTCCATCTGCCGGGCCTGACCCGGCTGTTCCAGGCGCCCAAGCTCGCCATCAAGGATGTGCGCATGGTCGGCCAGGATATTCGCATTACCGCCAAAATAGCCTGATTTATCAATGTTCAAGGGGGCATAATCAGCCCCCGTCATCAGCAAGGTGATCTGCATGTTTACCGGAATTATCGAAGCGGTGGGGACCCTGGCCGAACTGCGCCGTCAGGGCGACGACATGGCCCTCACCGTCCATGCACCGCATCTCGACTTCAGTGACGTCAAGCTGGGCGACTCCATCGCCACCAACGGCGTCTGCCTCACCGTGGTGGCGCTGGGCGACAAGAGTTATACCGCCGACGTGTCGCTGGAAACCCTCTCCCGTACCGGTTTTGCCGCCGCCAGAGTGGGCGATCGGGTCAACCTCGAGAAGGCGCTGATGCCCACCTCCCGCCTCGGCGGCCATCTGGTCTCCGGCCATGTGGATGGGGTAGGGGAAGTGAAAAGCGTCTCCAGCAGCGGCCGCGCCATCGAGTACTGGATCAAGGCGCCGGGCGAGCTCTCCCGCTATATCGCCGAGAAGGGCTCCATTGCGGTGGATGGCATCAGCCTCACCGTGAACGCGGTGCAGGGGGACCTTTTCCGTCTGACCATCGTGCCCCACACAGCCCAGGAGACCACCATCGCCAGCTGGAAGCCGGGCCACAAGGTCAACCTCGAGGTGGATCAGATCGCCCGCTATCTGGAGCGGCTGATGATGGGGAAAAGTCAGGAGAGCAGCGCCTCGACCCTGACCATGGAGACGCTGGCCAAGGCCGGTTTTCTCTGACGGTGAGCGCTAAATCAGGTCACCAAAACGATTTTCTGTGATCCCGCTCTGATTGAAATGGAGCCGCTAGCCCCAATCTAGAGCAACATACACACGCATTTGCGTTGAGCCTGCGGGCTCAACCCCCAAGCACACTGATGGAGTAGCCCATGGCGCTGAGCACAACCCAGGAAATCATTGCCGATATCAAGGCTGGCAAGATGGTGATCCTGATGGATGACGAAGACAGGGAGAACGAAGGGGACCTCATCATGGCCGCCTCCTGCGTCCGTCCGGAGGATATCAACTTCATGGCCCGCTACGGCCGTGGCCTTATCTGCCTGACCCTGACCCGGGATCGCTGCAAGCAATTGGCGCTGCCGCTGATGGTGGATCGCAACAATGCACAGTTCTCCACCGCCTTTACCGTCTCCATCGAGGCGGCAGAAGGGGTGACCACAGGTATCTCAGCCGCCGATCGTGCGGTGACTGTGCAGGCGGCAGTGGCGGCCAATGCCAAGGCGGCCGATCTGGTGCAGCCGGGCCACATCTTCCCGCTGATGGCGCAGGATGGCGGCGTGCTGACCCGTGCCGGTCACACCGAAGCGGGCTGCGATCTGGCCCGTCTGGCCGGTTTCGAGGCGGCCGCCGTCATCGTCGAGATCCTCAACGAAGATGGCACCATGGCGCGCCGTCCTGACTTGGAGATCTTCGCCGAGGAGCATGGCATCAAGCTTGGCACCATCGCCGACCTTATCGAGTACCGCAACCAGCACGAGACCACGGTCGAAAAGGTGGCCGAGTGCAAGCTGCCCACCGAGTTTGGCGAGTTCGACCTCATCACCTTCCGCGACACCATCGACAATCAGGTTCACTTCGCCCTGAAAAAGGGTGAGGTGCAGGCCGACCAGCCGACCTTGGTGCGCGTCCATCTGCATGATGTGCTGAGCGATCTGCTGCTGACCGACCGCCACGCCGCCCGAAGCTGGCCGCTGCCCAAATCCATGGCCCGCATCGCTGACGAAGGCGGGGTGCTGGTGATTTTGGGGGCGGAATCCCATGGCGCCGAGCTGCTGGCTAGGGTCAAGGGTTTTGAAGCCGCCGACAAGGGACTGGCACCGGAAGGAGCCAAGTGGCAAGGCACTTCTCGCCGTGTTGGTGTGGGTTCCCAGATCCTCAAGGCCCTTGGCGTGAGCAAGATGCGCCTGTTGAGCTCGCCGAAGAAGTACCATGCCCTCGGCGGTTTTGGTCTGGAAGTGGTTGAGTACATCGGCGAGTAAAGTTCCATCAGAGAAGTACCATCCCCTTCCGGGCGGTTTCGGTCTGGAAGTCGTGGAATTTACCGGCGAGTAAGCGCGCCGGACTGGTTGAATCGCGATCATGGCTGTCTATTGCGGCCATGGTTTTTGTCGTGGGTCTGTTGTGCTAGAATGTGCGCACTTTTGACTCCGGCCCTTTTGATTGCACAGATACAGGATTTCCAATGAAGGTTATCGAAGGAAATATCGCCGCTCCTGAGGCGCGCGTTGCTATTGTTGTTGCCCGTTTCAACAGCTTCATCAACGACAGTCTGGTGAACGGCGCGGTGGACGTACTGAAGCGTCAAGGTCAAGTGCAGGACAGCAACCTGACACTGGTAAAAGTGCCGGGCGCGGTTGAAATGCCATTGGTCATCAAGAAGCTGGCCAAGAGTGGTCAATACGACGCCATCGTGGCGGTCGGTACTGTCATCCGTGGCGGCACCTACCACTTCGACCTGGTGGCAAACGAGAACAGCAAGGGCATGGCCCAGGTAATGATGGAATATGAAATTCCCGTTGCCTTCGGTGTGCTGACCACTGAAAACATTGAACAAGCCATCGAGCGTGCAGGTACCAAGGCGGGTAACAAGGGTGCAGAGGCTGCACTGGCAGCGCTCGAAATGATCAACGTCCTGAAAGAACTGGACGTGTAACGAGGAGAAGTACATTGAAACCGTCTGAGCGCCGTAAAGCCCGCCATTGCGCCACCCAGGCCATCTACCAGTGGCAGATGACCAAGGCTAACGTGGGTGACATCGAAGAGCAGTTCAAGATCGATCAGGACACCAAGGGTGTAGACCTGAACTATTTCCGCGATCTGCTGTTCGGGGTAGCCCTCCACTGCAGCGAGCTGGACAAGGTGTTTGCACCTTTCCTCTCCCGTCCGCTGGAAGAAGTGGACATGGTGGACAAGGCGATCTTGCGTCTGGCGACCTACGAGCTGACCCGTCGTGATGATGTACCGCCGCGCGTGGTCATCAACGAAGCGATCGAGCTGGCCAAAGCTTTTGCTGCCGATGACAGCCACAAGTTTGTCAACGGTGTACTGGACAAGGTGATCAAGTCGCTGAACAAGCGTTGATCCTGCTGTCCGTCAGCATCTAAGAGAGGAGCCAGCTTATTGCTGGCTTTTTACTGTATGGGTGAATTTGAGCTGATTGATAAGTACTTCAAGGTCCCCCACGCCCGCAAGGACGTGGTGATGGGCCCTGGAGATGACTGTGCCCTGCTGACCCTGCCCCCCGATACCCAGCTGGCGGTGAGCACCGACACTCTGGTGAGCGGCGTACACTTCTTTCCCGACATGGATCCGGTGGATCTCGGCTACAAGGCGCTGGCGGTCAATCTCTCCGATCTCGCCGCCATGGGGGCCGAGCCGCGCTGGGTATCGCTGGCGCTGACCTTGCCTGCCATCAACGAAGGTTGGGTCGCCGGTTTTGCCGAAGGGTTCCTGGAGCTGGCCGAGTACTACAATGTGGCGCTGGTGGGCGGAGACATGACCCGCGGGCCGCTCTCCATCACCATCTCGGTGAAGGGATCGGTGCCTGCCGGTCGCGCCCTGATGCGCAGCGGTGCCAAAGCCGGTGACGGCATCTATGTCACCGGTACCCTGGGAGATGCTGCGCTGGCGCTCTCCCACCTGCTGGGCAAACGCAACCTCAACGAGAACCAGCTGGCGGCTGTGCTGCCACGGCTCGACCACCCCCATCCCCGCATTCTGGCTGGTCAGGCGCTGCGCGGGCTGGCGGGCAGTGCGCTGGATCTATCCGATGGTCTGGCATCGGATCTCGGCCATATCCTCAAGGCCTCCGGTGTACGGGCCCAGATCGATCTCGATCTGCTACCGCTCTCGCCGGTGCTGCAGGATGCGGTGAGCGAGCAGGAGGCGTGGCAACTGGCGCTGGCAGGTGGCGATGACTACGAGCTCTGCTTTACCGTACCGGAGGAGCACCGCGGCGCGCTCGATACGGCGCTGGCTCACAGCGGGGTCAAGTTCAGCCGCATCGGCCGCATCGTGGCGGGCGAGCCGGGCATCGACTACCTGCGTGGCGACCAAGCGGTCGAGTTGCAACTGAAAGGGTGGGATCACTTCGCATGAGTTTGTTCAGGATAAAGCCCGAGCTGACACGACTGGATCTGAAAAATCCGCTTCATTTTTTGGCGGTGGGGTTTGGTTCCGGTCTCAGCCCCAAGGCGCCGGGCACCATGGGCACCCTGGCGGCCATTCCGCTCTACCTGCTGGTGAGCGGGCTGCCGACCCACTGGTTTATCGCCTTGCTGGCGGTGGGTTTTGTTGTGGGGATCCGTATCTGCCAGAGCGCCACCGATGCCATCGGCATGCCGGATCACGGCGCCATCGTCTGGGACGAGGTGATCGGCTTTGGCGTCACCATGATCGCCGCGCCAGCCGGTTGGGAGTGGGTGGTGGCGGGCTTCGCGCTGTTCCGGTTGTTTGATGTGCTCAAGCCCTGGCCCATCTCCTGGTTTGATCGCCGGATCCACGGTGGCCTGGGCATCATGCTGGACGATCTGATCGCCGGCCTGTTCGCCCTGTTTTGTATGCAATTACTGGCATTCTGGCTCGGTTGAGAGCCATCTTCCGGGGGATGACCGCTCTGGCATCCCCCGATTTATATCTGCTTAATTTTCATTCATCGGCATATGCTGCCGTTTATCATCCATTTCACATAAATATTCACTACTCATTCGGGGCTCGTGATTGTTTTGGAAATAGTGATAAATGCTGCTTGTTGCGTTGTTGTTGAAATTAAAGTAATGATACCAATAGAAGTACGGACGCACCGGCCATTTGTGTGATGAAAGTCATCATTTATCTCTGCCGAATTGGTGGTTATCTGCACAAAACATTGCGGAATTGTATAACTCAATCATTTACACCCGTGGTCAAACCGTCTAAGTTACTCGCGGGTTATTCCAAAAAAATGCAAAAAACCCGCCCGGATCGCTGGTTTCGCTGCCTCATGGATTGAGCAAATATTGCCCAAGGTAACAACCGGCATCTGCGGCTGATTTACGGACGAATTATTTGGGACGGATGTCCCCCGCAGAGGTAAACATGTCCTTGCTCGAAGTAAAGAACTTGCGGATCGAGTACCCCTCCCGCTACGGGGTGCTGGCCGCGGTGAAGGATCTCTCTTTCTCTATCGAAAAGGGTGAGATTGTCGGGGTGGTCGGTGAATCCGGCGCCGGCAAGTCCACCATCGGCAATGCCGTTATCGATCTCCTGAGCCCGCCGGGTCGCATCGCCCGTGGCGATATCTATCTCAATGGCGAGCTCATCTCCGGCAAGAGCCAGAATGAGATGCGGGCCATCCGTGGCTCCCGTATCGGGTTCATCTTCCAGGACCCCATGACCTCCCTCAACCCGCTGTTCACCGTTGAGCATCAGCTGGTGGAGACCATTCTGGCCAATACCGACCTCTCTCGCGAAGCCGCTTTTGCCAAGGCATTGGAGCTGATGGGGGCGGTGGGTATCCCGCAGCCGGAGCTGCGCATCAAGCAGTATCCGCACCAGTTCTCCGGTGGCATGCGTCAGCGGGTGGTTATCGCCATTGCGCTCTCCTGCGATCCGGAGCTGATCATCGCCGATGAGCCGACCACAGCGCTCGACGTCTCCATTCAGGATCAGATCCTCCAGCTTATCCGCGCCCTCTGCAAAGAGCGTCAGGTGGGCTGCATGCTGGTGACCCATGACATGGGCGTGGTCTCCAACGTTACCGACAAGGTGGCGGTGATGTATCGCGGCGATCTGGTGGAGTTCGGCCTGACCGAACAGGTACTGGGCAGCCCCAATCACCCCTATACCCGCAGCCTCATCTCGGCAGTACCCCGCTCCGATGTGAAGCTGGTGCGTTTCCCGCTGGTCTCCTATATCGAGGATGCCAGTGCGCCGGATACCAATATTGACCTCAAGACCCACTGGCTCGGCCAGAGTCAGGACGAGCGTGCCTATGAAGGGGCGCTGCTGCGGGTGGAGAACGTCGATCTGAAGTTCGTCACCAAGGACTCCATCTTCCCGAGCCGCCGCCAGTATGTACGCGCTTGCAACAACATCAGCTTCGAGATCTTCGAAGGGGAGACCTTCGGTCTGGTGGGGGAATCGGGCTCCGGTAAATCGACTATTGCCCGCGCCATCACCGGTCTCTATCCGCCTGATACCGGCAAAATCTTCTTTGAGGGGATCGATCTGACCGCTCTCAAGAGCGAGCGCGAGCGTCGCCCGCTGCGTCGCCAGATGCAGATGGTGTTCCAGAACCCCTATTCGTCGATGAACCCGCGGATGAAGGTACGCGACATCATTGCCGAGCCGATCCGCTTCCATCAGCTGGCGAGCAGTGAGAGCCAGATTGAGGGGATTGTCGGCGATCTGCTGGATCACGTGGGTCTCGGTCGTGGTGCCGGGGTCAAGTATCCCCACGAGTTCTCTGGCGGCCAGCGCCAGCGCATCTCCATTGCCCGCGCCCTGGCCACTCGCCCGCGCTTCCTTATCTGCGACGAGCCGACCTCGGCGCTGGATGTGTCGGTGCAGGCCCAGATCCTCAACCTGCTCAAGGATCTGCAGCAGGAGCTCAAGCTCACCATGCTGTTTATCAGCCACGATCTGCCGGTGATCCGCCAGATGTGCGACCGCATCGGGGTGATGCAGCACGGTCATCTGGTGGAAGTGGCCGAGACCGAGAAACTCTTTACCAATGCCGAGCATGAGTACAGCCGCAAGCTGATCTCCCTCATGCCGGAGTTCAAGGGAATGTCCCGCGAGGGGCTGGAAATCGCAAGCTAGGAGAGCACCGGTGCGCCGGTCTGCTTGTCAAAAAAAGTGTCATAAGAAAGCCAAAAGCATGGAGAACAAGATGAAGAAAGGATTGTCCAAGATTGCCCTGGCGCTGTTTGCCGCCGGTTTCGCCTTCAGTGTCTCAGCCGCTGATATCAAGGTGGGTGTCGCTTCTGACGCCACTTCGCTGGATCCGCAGGAGCAGCTCTCCGGTCAGACCCTGGAGATGTCGCACCTGGTATTCGATCCCCTGATGCGTTACACCCAGGACTTGCAGTTCGAGCCTCGTCTGGCCGAGAAGTTCGAGCGTGTCGATGACAAGACCGTCCGCTTCCACCTGCGCAAAGGGGTCAAGTTCCACTCCGGTAACGACTTCACCGCTGACGACGTGGTGTGGACCGTCAACCGCCTGAAATCCTCCGTCGACTTCAAGGCGATCTTCGATCCCATCAGCGAAGTGAAGAAAGTCGATGACTACACCGTCGATCTGATTACCGCCAAGCCGTTCCCGCTGGTGCTGCAGACCGTCACCTACATCTTCCCGATGGACTCCAAGTTCTACACCGGCAAGACCGAAGCGGGCAAAGACAAGGCCGAGATCGTCAAAAACGGCGACTCCTATGCCTCTACCCACGTCTCCGGTACTGGCCCGTTCACCGTCAAGTTCCGCGAGCAGGGTGTGAAGCTGGATTATGCCCGCAACGCCAACTACTGGGACAAAGCCTCCAAGGGTAACGTCGAGAACCTGACCGTGGTGCCGATCAAGGAAGATGCGACCCGTGTTGCAGCCCTGCTGGGTGGCGACGTGGACATGATCTATCCGGTTGCGCCGAACGATCTGGAGCGCGTGAAGAATGGCAAGGACTCCCAGCTGGTCACCCTGTCCGGTACCCGTGCCATCATCATCGAGCTGAACCAGAACACCAATCCGGCGCTGAAAGACAAGCGCGTGCGTCAGGCGATCAACTACGCCATCAACCAGGTGGGTATCGTCGAGAAGATCAACAAGGGCTTCGGTACCCCTGCTGGCCAGCTGAGCCCGAAAGGCTATGCCGGTCACAACGAGGCGCTGGTGCCCCAGTATGATCTGGCCAAGGCCAAGGAGCTGATGAAAGAGGCCGGTTACGAGAAAGGCTTCAAGATGACCTTCATCTCCCCGGCTGCCCGCTACGTCAACGACGTCAAGATTGCCCAGGCTGTCTCCGCCATGCTGGCCAAGATCAACATCAAGGTGGATCTGAAAACCATGCCGGTGGCCCAGTACTGGCCCGAGTTTGACAAGTGCGCCGCAGACATGCAGCTGATCGGCTGGCACTCCGACACTGAAGATACCGCGAACTTCTTCGAGTTCCTGACCTTCACCAAGGATGCCAAGACCGGTATGGGCCAGTACAACTGCGCCGGTTACGCCAACGCCGAAGCTGACAAGCTGGTGATGGATGCCAACGCCGAGACAGATCCGGCCAAGCGTGCCGAGATGCTGAAGAAGGTCGAAGCCATGCTGATCGAAGATGCTGCCTACGTGCCGTTGCACTGGGAAGATCTGGCCTATGGCGCCAAGAAAAACGTCGACATCAAGCCGGTGGTCAACGTGATGAACTTCCCTTACCTGGGTGACCTGGTGGTCAGCAAGTAAGAGAACGTCGCAAGGAAGGACGGGGCGGGGTGGTCAGCTGGCCACTCCGCCCACTAACAGAAGCCTGTGCCACGACACAGGCCACGTAGAAGGACAAGCATGTTTACATTCCTGCTGAAACGGTTCTATCAGGCCGTGATAGTGATGTTCGTCATCAGCCTGGTCGCCTTCTCCATCCAGGACAACCTGGGTGACCCGTTGCGCGAGCTGGTGGGACAATCCGTCTCCGAAGCCCAGCGTCACGAGTTGCGCGAGAAGATGGGCCTTAACGATCCCTTCCTCATCAAATACAGCCGCTTTCTGAAAAATGCGGTGCATGGGGATTTGGGCACCTCCTATTTCTTCAAGCGACCCGCTCTCGAGGTGATCCTCGACAAGCTGGTGGCTACCCTTGAGCTGGTGTTTGCTGCCGCGCTTATCATCGTGGTGGTTTCCATTCCACTCGGTGTCTATTCGGCGATCCGCCCGCGCAGCATTCCCACCAAGATCATCATGGCGGGGAGCAGTATCGGCATCTCGATCCCGGTATTTTTGACCGCCATCATGCTGATGTACCTCTTCTCCATCCAGCTGGGCTGGCTGCCGGCCTATGGCCGCGGCGAGACCCGTAACCTGCTGGGCTGGGAGTCGGGCTTCTTCACCTGGGACGGCATCCTGCACCTGATCCTGCCCGCGGTGTCCCTCTCTTCCATCATGCTGCCGCTGTTTATCCGGTTGGTGCGCTCCGAGATGCTGGAGCAGCTCTCCTCCGAATACGTCAAGTTCGCCCGCGCCAAGGGGCTGGACAACAACAAGGTCTACTACAGCCACGCCCTCAAAAACACCATGCTGCCGGTCATTACCGTCGGTGGGGTGCAGATCGGCACCATGGTGGCCTACACCATCCTGACCGAGAGTGTGTTCCAGTGGCCGGGCACCGGCTTCCTGTTCCTCGAGGCGATCCACCGGGTCGATACGCCCCTCATCACCGCCTACGTCATCTTCGTGGGACTGATCTTCGTGGTGACCAATACCCTGGTCGACCTGCTCTACGGGTTGATTAACCCGACCGTTAACCTGACTGCCAAGGGGTAAGCGCATGACTAATGCTGTAACTGCAAGCCCAAGCCGTTGGGCACGATTCAAGAACTCTGACATCGTCTACTACTTCCTGCGGGACAAGGTAGCCATGTTCAGCTTTGCGGTGTTCGTGGTATTTGTGCTGGCGGCGCTGCTGGCCCCCTGGCTCGCCCCGCACAACGTCTATGACCAGACCAGTTTTGATCTGATGGATGCCGAGTTGCCCCCCTCCTGGCTCGAAGGTGGCGAGGAGCGCTTCTGGCTCGGCACCGACAACCAGGGGCGGGATATCTGGAGCACCATCCTCTATGGCGCCCGTATCTCCCTCACCATCGGCCTGTTTGCGGTGGCGCTGCAGCTGGTGCTCGGTATCGTCATCGGTCTGATTGCCGGTTACTTCGGTGGTCGCATTGACAACCTGTTGATGCGCTTTGCCGATGTGCAGCTGTCGTTCTCCACCATGATGGTGGCGATCATCATCTCCGCCATCTTTCAGGCAACCTTTGGCTCCGAGTTCTACTCGAAGTTCGCCATCATGATGCTGGTGGTGATTATCGGGATTGCCGAGTGGCCGCAGTACGCCCGTACCGTGCGCGCCTCTGTGCTGGCGGAGAAGAAGAAGGAGTATGTGGAAGCGGCCAAGGTGATGGGGTTCCGCGCCCCGCGCATCATGTTCCGCCACATTCTGCCCAACTGTTTGTCGCCCATTCTGGTCATCTCCACCGTGCAGGTGGCCAACGCCATCATGAGCGAGGCGGCACTCTCCTTCCTCGGGCTGGGAATGCCGGTTGATCAGCCCTCGCTCGGTTCGCTTATCAGCGTCGGCTTCAACTACATCTTCTCCGGCTCCTGGTGGATCACTGCCTTCCCGGGCATCTGTCTGGTGGTGCTGGTGCTGGTCATCAACCTGCTGGGTGACTGGCTGCGGGATGTGTTTAACCCCAAGATCTACAAAGGGTAATCCAAGTCAGAAATGCAAATTAAGAAGGGCGCCAGTGAGGCGCCCTGCTTTTGTTGGATAGCGTTAACACGTTATCAGGCTTGCAGCCAGCTTTCGATACTGTGCTGGATGCCAGCATCGTCCAGACCGAGCAGGGCATAGATCTCCTGCTGGGTACCCTGTTCCACGAAGCGATCCGGCAGGCCGAGGTTGAGCACCGGCTTGCACTGTTTACTGCGCATCAGCAGCTCGTTCACCGCCGAACCGGCGCCGCCCATGATGGCATTGTCTTCGATGGTGACGAACTGATTGTGACTGGCAGCCAACGACAGCACCAGCGCCTCATCCATCGGTTTGACGAAGCGCATGTCCACCAGGGTGGCATCCAGCGCTTCGGCGGCCGTTTTCGCGTGGTGCAGCAGGGTGCCAAACGCCAGAATGGCAGTGCCTTTGCCCTCTCGCAGGATACGTCCCTTGCCAAGCGCCAGTGCCTGCATTTCTGCCGAGATGGGGGCATCGCTCAGACTGCTGCCGCGGGGGTAACGCACGGCGGCAGGGGCTTGATGGAGATAGCCGGTATAGAGCATCTGGCGGCACTCATTCTCATCAGATGGCGTCATCACCACCATGTTGGGCACGGTGCGCAGGAAGCTGATGTCGAACGCCCCCTGATGGGTCGGGCCATCGGCGCCCACCAGACCGGCCCGGTCGATGGCGAACAGCACCGGCAGATCTTGCAGCGCCACGTCGTGGATCACCTGATCGTAGGCACGCTGCAGGAAGCTCGAATAGATGGCCACCACCGGCTTCTTGTCGGCGATGGCAAGACCCGCAGCGAACGTGACTGCATGTTGCTCGGCAATCGCCACATCGAAGTAGCGATCCGGATACTGCTGGCTGAATTTCACCAGCCCCGAGCCTTCACGCATGGCGGGGGTGATACCGACCAGCTTCTCGTCTTTGGCGGCCATGTCGCACAGCCATTGGCCAAAGATGGCAGAGAAGGTGGGTTTGGCGCTGCTCGCCTTGGGCAGGGAGCAATCGTCAGGATTGAACTTGGGCACTGCGTGATAACCGATGGGGTCTTTCTCCGCTGGCTCGTAACCCTTGCCCTTCTTGGTCTTGACGTGCAGCAGTTGCGGACCCTTGAGATTGCGCATGTTGCGCAGGGTCTCGACCAGTGCCTCGATATCGTGGCCGTCGATGGGGCCGATATAGTTGAAGCCGAACTCCTCGAACAGGGTGCCGGGCACCACCATCCCCTTGAGGTGCTCTTCGGCCCGCTTGGCCAGCTCCTTGACCGGCGGCAGGCCCGCCAGCACCTTCTTGCCACCTTCGCGGATGGTGGTATAGAGCTTGCCGGACATGACCCGGGCCAGATGGTTGTTCAGCGCCCCGACATTCTCTGAGATGGACATCTCGTTGTCGTTGAGGATCACCAGCATATCCTTGTGGACATCGCCAGCGTGGTTGAGCGCTTCAAAGGCCATCCCTGCGGTAATGGCACCATCACCGATCACTGCAACGACCTTGCGACCCAGCCCTTCACTCTCGGCGGCGACCGCCATACCGAGCGCCGCACCGATGGAAGTGCTGGAGTGGCCGACGGAGAGCACGTCGTACTCGCTCTCGCCACGCCAGGGGAAGGGGTGCAGACCATCCTTCTGCCGGATGGTGTGGATCTGATCTCGGCGCCCGGTCAGGATCTTGTGGGGATAGGCCTGATGGCCCACGTCCCAGATCAACCGATCGAACGGGGTGTTGTAGACGTAGTGCAGGGCCACGGTCAGTTCGACCGTACCGAGACCGGAGGCAAAGTGTCCGCTGGAGCGGCTGACAGAGCGCAGCAGATATTCGCGCAGCTCGTTGCACAGCACCGGCAGCCGATCTTTGGGCAAGGAACGCAGCTCGACCGGAGTGTCCGCGAGGGCCAGGTTGGGGAAATTGCTAATATCAACGCTCATATTGTTACTGTTATCCAGCGTTTAGTGGGTTCGCTCGATGATGTAATCGGCAAACGCTTCCAGAATGTCGGTATTGTAGGGCAAGGATTGCAGGGCTGTTAAGGCTTTCCCATGCAGTTCGCGAGCCAGCTCACGGGCATTTTCGAGTCCGAGCAGGGCCGGATAGGTACTTTTCTCCAGTGCCAGGTCAGAACCTTGTGGCTTGCCCAGGGTGGCGGTATCACCTGTGATGTCGAGGATGTCATCCTGCACCTGAAAGGCGAGGCCAATCGCAGCGGCGTAGGTTTGCAGGGCAGCCAGCGTGGCGTCATCAACATCGGCTTTGCACAGGGCGCCGAGCGCCACGGCGCATTCAATCAGCGCACCGGTCTTGTGGCGGTGTACCTGCTCCAGCTCAGCGAGCGAGATCTGGCGCCCTTCGGCCTGCAGATCCAGCGCCTGACCGCCACACATACCCAGATAGCCGGAGGCGCGGGCGAGGGTACTCAGCATCCGCACCCGGTTGGCCATCAAGGTATCGGGCATGGGGTGGTCGGCCAGAATGGAGAACGCCAGGGTCTGCAGCGCATCACCGGCCAGAATGGCGGTTCCTTCGTCAAACGCCTTGTGAACGGTTGGCTGACCACGACGCAGGTCGTCGTTATCCATGGCGGGCAGGTCATCGTGCAGCAGGGAGTAGGCGTGGATGCACTCCACGGCAGCCGCAGGGCCATCCAGCAGTTCGCTCTTGACGCCCAGCATCTCGCCGACTGCGTAGACCAGAAACGGGCGAACCCGCTTGCCGCCCAGCAGCAGGCCATAACTCATGGCATCGCGCAGGCGTGGCGCCATGGCGGGCAAGGATTCAAGTTGTGCTGACAGACAGTCGTCAATACGCTGACGATGCAGACGGGAAAAATGGTCCAGCGCCACTCACTCCTCTCCTTGTTCTGGCTGGAAGGGGGCCAGCTGGTCACTGCCATCGGCTTGACTGAGCAGGATCTGGATCTTCTGTTCGGCCAGTTCCAGCTTCTGCTGACCGGCCCGTACCAGATGAACGCCCTGCTCGAACTGCTTGAGTGCCTCTTCCAGGGGTAGGGAACCTTGTTCCAGCTGATGAACGATGGTTTCCAGCTCTTCCAGAGTGGCATCAAAACTCAGACGGTCGATTTTTTTACTGGCCATGTCCATCCTCGGGGATTGAAAAAAACGGCTTATATTAACATCGACCGTCCACAGGGGGGAGGCAGAAAAGCATTGCCCCCTCAAACTCTCGCTAAACTGGCCGATAATGAGCCATCATTCTCAGTGGATGCATGCTTGCCGCATGGGTCGCAATAGCAGAAAATTCAACAGACTATAAATAGACATAAGAACCGGTGACAGGAGTAGGGACGTGGATCTAGGCAGTCTGATAGGGATAGTGCTGGGTTTCGGGGTGGTGGTGTACGGCATGCTGCTGGGTGGCCCCATGAGCATGTATGTGGATATGCCATCGGTCTACATCACTGTATTGGGCTCAATCTTCATCGCCATGATGAAGTTCAACCTTGGCCAGTTCCTGATGGCATTCAAGGTGGCGGGCAAAGCCTTTATGTACAAGGGCGACAAGCTTGAAGACCTGATTACCAAAGCCGTTGAACTGGCTGACGCGGCTCGCAAAGGGGGCTTTCTTGCGCTGGAGGCCGCAGAGATCCCCAATGCATTTATGAAAAAAGGGATCGACATGCTGGTGGATGGTCACGATGCCGAAGTGGTGCGCGCCGTGATGGAAAAGGATATCGACCTGACAGCCGAGCGCCATGTCATTGCCATCAAGGTCTTCCGTACCCTTGGGGATCTGGGCCCTGCCATGGGGATGATAGGTACGTTGGTGGGTCTGGTGGCCATGCTGGCCAACATGAGTGATCCCAAGTCGATCGGGCCGGCGATGGCGGTGGCCTTGCTTACCACCCTGTACGGTGCGATAGAGGCCAATATGTTGGCGATCCCGATTGCCGACAAGCTGGAGCTGCGCAGCGGGGAGGAGAAGCTCAGTCGTACCTTGATCCTTGATGCCATTATGGGGATTCAGGATGGTCAGAATCCGCGGGTGATCCAGTCCATGCTGCAAAACTATCTGAACCAGTCCAAACGTAATACCGGCACCGAATAGGGGGCGCTATGTCTGATTGCAAGTGCCCGCCACCAGGTCTCCCTGGTTACATGGGAACCTTTGCCGACCTGATGTCGCTGCTGATGTGCTTCTTCGTGCTGTTGCTCTCCTTTGCCGAGATGGATGTGCAGAAGTTCAAGCAGATAGCCGGTTCCATGGACAAGGCATTCGGGGTACAGAACATCCTTGAGGTGAAAGATATTCCCAAGGGGACCTCGGTGATTGCCCAGGAGTTTAGGCCCGGTCGCCCGGAACCCACGCCAATTGATACCGTGATGCAGCAGACCATCGATCTGACCCAGACCGAACTGGAGTTTCTGCCCGGCGAGTCGGATCAGGCAGGTGGTCAGGACAAGAGTGATGGCAAACAGACGGGGGGCGATACCGCGCAGGATGCGAAGAAGGCGCAAGAACAGTCCAATACCCTGGCCAAAGCCCTCGCCGAGCAGATGAAAGATCAGATCCAGGATGGCGCCATCGAAATTGAGGCGCTGGGCCAGCAGATCATCATCCGGATCAGGGAAAAAGCGTCTTTCCCGGCCGGTTCGGCGTTTCTGCAGCCCCAGTTCTGGCCGGTCATTCGCAAGGTAGCGACCCTGCTCAAGGATGTGCCGGGTGAAATCACCATCTCCGGTCACACCGACAACGTGGCGACCGAAGATGAGCTGTTCCAGTCCAACTGGGAGCTGTCGTCGCAACGGGCGGTGGCGGTGGCGCACCAGATGCTGAAGGTCCCCGGTTTTGATCAGGGGCGACTGGTGGTGCAGGGGATGGCGGATTCCCAGCCATTGGTGCCCAATACCACCCCGGAAAATCGTCGGATGAACCGGCGGGTGGAGATCGCCATCATGCAGGGCAAACCGACTGTTTCGGCCCCCATTTCCGTACCGGAAGGGAAGTAAGTGAAGGGAATGTCGATGACGCAAGTGGGATCTGCATCAGGGGGCTGACGTGGATTTTGTGTTGGCTTCATATTAAGATGCCTCATCCGAACCGATTGCTGCGGCCTCCTTGCAGATGGCCGCAGTTTCTATTTTCAAGCAACCCAGGTTTCGACTATGAATCATACTCCGATGACTGTTCGCGGCGCTGAGAAGCTGCGCGAAGAGCTCGATTATCTCAAGACCGAGCTTCGTCCCCAGATTATCGAAGCGATTGCCGATGCCCGTGAGCACGGCGATCTGAAGGAAAACGCCGAATACCATGCCGCTCGCGAGCAGCAGGGGTTCTGTGAAGGCCGCATTCAGGAGATTGAAGCCAAGCTCTCCAATGCGCAGGTGATCGATGTCACCAAGATGACCAACAACGGCCGCGTGATTTTTGGCGCGACTGTGACTCTGCTCAAGAGCGAGACAGAGGAAGAGGTGGTTTACCGCATCGTGGGTGATGATGAGGCTGATATCAAACAGAACCTCATCTCTGTCAACTCCCCCATTGCCCGCGCCCTGATTGGCAAGGAAGTGGACGATGTCGCTATCGTCAAGACGCCGGGCGGTGATGTGGAATACGAAGTACTGGAAGTTGCTTATATCTAAGCGAATGCTACAGACGATGAAACAGGGGGGCTGGCGCTCCCCTGTTTGTCTTTATCTATATGATTATTGATAAAAATCAGGACAGATACGCCTCGGTAAAGGCGTCCTGATGACGCTGAAACAGCCAATGGCGCAGCCGTTCGATGTTGCTCTCGCTCATTTGAAAGCTCAGCGCCCAGGTGGCATGGTCGGCATTGGCTTTGATGCGCCTTACCAGTCGTCCCTGCAGTGGAAGAGGGGCCTCTTGCTCGATGCAGAGCTCGCCGTTGATGGGGGTATCGGCCACCATGTCGGTTGGTAAATTTTCCACGATGAGGCCGTTGAGGGAGAGGCTGAGTACCTGAAACAGGCCCAGTTCGCTGCAAAGCTTGGCTTTTTGGGTGAGACGCCAGGCGCGCGGTTGCGCAAACCCCAGCTCCCTGATGACCGGTGCAGATAAGCGGGGCTCGACGAATCCATCTTCCCCTTGGGTAAAGCTCAGGGGAAAACGCAGCTGATGGCCTGCGAAGCGGGCTTCGAGTACAAGGTGTTCGGCTTTTTGCAGCAAGCCAAGCATGGGGGCATCGAGGTGACCACTCAGAACATGGGTGTCCTGATTGCTCCCCAAGTCCCGCAGCATGGCCAGCTCATCGTCAGTCAGAATAGGATGGTGAGCCATAATGCGTGTCCGGAAGTATTCATCGCAGGTTAAGGGCTTTGCGACTACTTTGGCAAGCGACTCGGGAAGAAGTGGAATAAGGAAAGAGCGATGCTCTTTCCTTTTACTTGCGGGGCAGCTGGATTTTGGGTTCGTTGGCTTGACGATAAATGGTCAGCACATGACCCATGCTTTGCACCTTGATTGAACCGGTTTCACGGACGATAGCATCCATAACCAGTTGTTTCATTTCGCGATCTTCAGAGGCAACCTTAACCTTGATCAGCTCGTGATGGTTCAGTGCCAGATCGATCTCGGCCAGTACACCTTCGGTCAGACCATGCTGACCCAGCAGGACGACAGGCTTGAGGCTATGGGCAAGGCCCTTGAGGTACTGTTTCTGTTTATTGTTGAGAATCATCGCAATTTCTTCATAAGTCAGGGTTGAAAGGGGCATATTCTACCCCCACTTAGCCCTTAATACTAATAACCCTTGTGGTTTTTTAAAGTCGATTATCATGACCCAGAAAAAACGTTCCCCCAGTTCAACTCGCTGGTTAAAAGAACATTTCGACGATCAATACGTCAAAAAAGCCCAGAAAATGGGCCTGCGTTCTCGTGCTGTTTTCAAGATTGACGAGATCCAGGGCAAGGATCGCTTGCTGAAACATGGCATGACCGTAGTGGATTTGGGAGCTGCCCCCGGTGGTTGGTCCCAGTTCGCGGTTGAACAGGTTGGTGATTCGGGTCGCGTCATCGCATGTGACATTTTGCCGATGGATCCCATTGCCGGTGTCGATTTCCTGCAAGGGGACTTTCGGGAGGAAACTGTACTCGGCGCCTTGCTGGAGCGAGTGGGTCCCGACAAGGTCGATGTCGTGATGTCTGATATGGCGCCCAACATGAGCGGTACCCAGCAGGTGGATCAGGCTCGCGCCATGTATCTGGTCGAGCTGGCGCTGGACATGTGCAATCAGGTATTGCGTAGTGACGGCAGTTTCGTAGTGAAGGTGTTTCAGGGAGAGGGCTTTGATGCCTATCTCAGTGAAATTCGTAAACTTTTCTCCGCTGTCAAAATTCGTAAACCAGACTCATCCCGCGCCAGATCACGGGAAGTCTACATTGTGGCTACCGGTTTTAAACTGTAGTACCCTAACCTTCATCGTTAACTGTCAGTCTGCGAGGTTACTGATTTGAGTGACATGGCGAAAAACTTAATCCTGTGGCTGGTCATCGCCGTCGTTTTGATGTCGGTGTTCAATAGCTTCAGCCCCAGCGATACCACTAGTCGCCAGCTGGACTATTCCAGCTTCGTTAAAGAGGTGACCCAAGAGCAGATCCGTGAAGTGCGGATGGACGGTAAGGTCATTAATGGCGTCAAGCGTACTGGTGAACGATTCACCACCATCATACCTGCGCCGGATCCCCAGCTGCTCAACGACATGCTCAATCACAATGTCAAAGTGATGGGCGAGAAGCCGGAAGAGCCGTCTTTGTTGACCTCTATCTTCATCTCCTGGTTCCCGATGCTGCTGCTGATCGGTGTCTGGGTCTTCTTCATGCGTCAGATGCAGGGCGGCGGTGGCAAAGGTGCCATGTCGTTCGGCAAGAGCAAGGCTCGCCTGATGAGCGAAGATCAGATCAAGACCACCTTTGCTGACGTTGCAGGTTGCGATGAAGCCAAGGAAGAGGTGAAGGAGCTGGTCGACTATCTGCGCGATCCGAGCAAATTCCAGAAACTGGGTGGCAAGATCCCGACCGGTGTGCTGCTGGTTGGTCCTCCCGGTACCGGTAAGACTTTGCTGGCCAAGGCCATTGCGGGCGAGGCCAAGGTGCCGTTCTTCACCATCTCTGGTTCCGATTTCGTGGAGATGTTCGTCGGTGTCGGTGCCTCCCGGGTGCGTGACATGTTCGAACAGGCCAAGAAATCTTCCCCCTGCATCATCTTCATCGATGAAATTGATGCGGTCGGTCGTCAGCGTGGCGCCGGTCTGGGTGGTGGTCACGATGAACGTGAGCAGACCCTTAACCAGATGCTGGTCGAGATGGATGGTTTTGAAGGCAATGAAGGCATTATCGTCATCGCTGCCACCAACCGTCCTGACGTACTGGATCCGGCACTACTGCGTCCGGGCCGTTTCGACCGTCAGGTTGTGGTCGGTCTGCCGGATGTCCGTGGTCGCGAGCAGATCCTGAAAGTGCACATGCGCAAAGTTCCGTTGGCGGATGACGTGAATCCGGCGCTGATTGCCCGTGGTACCCCCGGTTTCTCCGGTGCGGACTTGGCCAACCTGGTCAACGAAGCTGCCCTCTTCTCTGCCCGTGAGAGCCGCCGAGTGGTCTCCATGGCCGAGTTCGAGAAGGCCAAGGACAAGATCATGATGGGTGCGGAACGCCGCTCCATGGTGATGAAAGAGTCCGAGAAAGAGATGACTGCGTATCACGAAGCTGGCCACGCCATCATTGGTCGTCTGGTGCCGGATCATGACCCGGTTTACAAGGTCTCCATCATTCCGCGCGGTCGTGCGCTGGGTGTGACCATGTATCTGCCGGAGCAGGATCGCTGGAGCCACTCCAAGCAGCATCTGGAGTCGATGATTTCCAGCCTGTATGGCG
This sequence comes from Aeromonas sp. R1-2, assembly GCF_040908505.1. Lineage (NCBI taxonomy): Bacteria > Pseudomonadati > Pseudomonadota > Gammaproteobacteria > Aeromonadales > Aeromonadaceae > Aeromonas > Aeromonas sp. R1-2. The sequence continues at coordinate 92,589 of NZ_JBFODU010000012.1, forward strand.
GTCGTCTGGCAGAAGAGCTGATCTATGGTGCCGAGAAGGTATCGACCGGTGCGTCCAACGATATCGAGCGTGCCACCGACATCGCCCGCAAGATGGTGACCCAGTGGGGTATGTCCGAGCGTCTCGGCCCAATGCTCTACGCGGAAGAAGATGGTGAGGTGTTCCTCGGTCGCAGCATGGCCAAGGCCAAGCACATGTCCGACGATACCGCTCGCGTTATCGATGCAGAGGTCAAGCAGGTCATCGACCGCAACTACGCCCGTTCCAAGCAGATCCTGCTGGATAATATGGACGTGTTGCACAGCATGAAAGATGCGTTGATGAAGTACGAGACCATCGATGCCAAACAGATCGATGATCTGATGGCGCGTCGCGAGGTTCGTGCTCCGAGCAACTGGCATGACGAGCACGGTGATACCCCGCAAGGCGGTTCCACCGTGGCTGCCGAGGCCAAGCCTGCCGATGAGGCTGCACCGGTGGCGGATGTCACTATCGACAAAGCCAACGACGCGCCGGCCAAATAATCGTGACTCTCCAAACCCCGGGCTTGCCCGGGGTTTTTCTTTATCAGATGGACATGAAAATGCAGTTAACCAGCAAGGGGCTCAGCCTCTCCCTCGATCGTCCCCATGTGATGGGGATCCTCAATGTGACGCCCGACTCCTTCTCCGATGGCGGCCATTTCAACCAGTTTGAACGGGCAATGGCCCATGCGCGCCAGATGGTCTCTGACGGTGCCACCCTCATCGACATCGGTGGCGAGTCAACCCGCCCTGGCGCGCCTGATGTGAGCGAGCAGGAGGAGCTGGACAGGGTCATTCCTGTCGTGGAACAGATGGTCCGTGAGCTGGATGTGATGATCTCCCTCGATACCTCCAAAGCGGCGGTGATGCGGGAGGGTTGCAAGGCGGGAGCCCATCTGATTAACGATGTGCGGGCACTGCAAGAACCTGGAGCACTGCAAGCCGCGGCCGAAGCGCGGGTTCCGGTCTGTCTGATGCATATGCAGGGGCAGCCGAGAACCATGCAGGTCGAGCCGCACTATGAGGACCTGATCGGGGAGGTTCGCGCCTTCTTTGATGAGCGTATTGCGGCTTGTCTGGCGGTCGGGATCCGTCGTGAAGAGCTGTTGCTGGATCCGGGATATGGTTTTGGCAAAACCCTTGCACACAACTATCAGCTGTTGGCGGCTCAAAAGGAACTGCTTGATTATGGCTTGCCGCTATTGGTGGGGATGTCGCGAAAGTCTATGATAGGCAACCTGCTGGGCCGTCCGGTGGATGAGCGTCTGGCGGGCAGTCTGGCATGCGCCCTTATCGGTATGCAGCATGGGGCCCGCATCATCAGGGTACACGATGTACGGGAGACCATGGACGCATTGCGCGTCGGTTGGCTGGCAATGATGGGACAAGATTTTATTTCCAGATAATAAAGAGAACAGACAATGGCAAGAAAGTATTTCGGTACCGATGGTGTGCGCGGCAAGGTTGGCGAATACCCGATTACCCCTGATTTTGTAATGAAATTGGGTTGGGCTGCCGGCAAAGTGCTCTCCAAGAAGGGCACCAAAAAGGTGCTGATTGGCAAAGATACCCGCATATCCGGTTACATGCTGGAATCCGCGCTGGAAGCGGGGCTCTCTGCGGCAGGCCTCAAGGCCATTCTGATGGGACCCATGCCCACGCCGGCGGTTGCCTACCTGACTCGCACTTTCCGTGCCGAAGCTGGCATCGTCATCAGCGCTTCCCACAACCCCTTCTATGATAACGGCATCAAGTTCTTCTCCGCCGATGGCACCAAACTGCCTGATGATGTCGAGCTGGCTATCGAAGCCGAGCTGGATCACGAGCTCAAGTGTGTCGAGTCTGCCGAACTTGGCAAAGCGGTGCGCATTGATGATGCCGCCGGTCGCTATATCGAATTCTGCAAGAGCACCTTCCCCTCCCACATGAATCTGGATGGGGTGAAAATGGTGGTCGACTGTGGCCACGGGGCGACTTATCACATTGCGCCTTCGGTTTTCCGCGAGCTGGGTGCTGAAGTGATCACCATGGGCTGTGCCCCGGATGGTCTCAACATCAACGATGGTGTCGGTTCGACTGCGCCTGACGCACTGGTTGCCAAGGTACTGGAGTGCAAGGCCGATCTGGGGGTTGCCTTTGATGGTGATGGTGACCGTCTGATCATGGTCGACCATACCGGCTATCTCATCGACGGTGATGAAGTGCTCTATATCATCGCGCGCGATGCCCTGCGCAATGGTCGCCTCAAGGGGGGCGTAGTCGGCACCCTGATGGCCAACATGGGTCTGGAGCTGGCGCTGCAAACCCTGGGCATCCCGTTTGCCCGTGCCAAGGTGGGTGACCGCTATGTGCTGGAGATGATGGAAGAGAAGGGCTGGCGCATCGGTGGCGAGAACTCCGGCCACATTATCTGTCTGGATCAGACAACTACGGGTGATGGCATCGTAGCCGCCTTGCAGGTGCTTACCGCCATGCGCAGTGCCGAGATGCCGCTGGCCAAGCTGCGCTCCGGCATGAGCAAGTTCCCGCAGGTGCTGGTGAATGTTCGCTTTGCCGAAGGCAAGGATCCGCTGGCCGCTGATGCTGTCATGGCTGAGGTTGCCAAGGTGGAACAGGAGCTGGCTGGTCGTGGTCGCGTACTGTTGCGCAAATCAGGTACCGAGCCGCTGATCCGGGTCATGGTCGAAGGGGAGCATGAACAGCAGGTGCGTGACATGGCTCAGCGCATCGCCAAGCAGGTTGAATCGGCGTTTTAATGAACAACCAGGGCGGCTTTTTAGCCGCTCTGGTTGTATCTTGTTCAAACGATTCAAAAATTTAAAAATAGCACTTGTCAGCTGAGCATCCTCTGGATATTATCAGCCCCGCTTTCGCAAGGGAGTTGCCGATGGGACATCGCAAGCCGTTTGTAGCAGCCAACTGGAAGTTGCACGGTAGTAGGTCGCAGTTAGAGCAGTTTACGAGTCAGTGCCTAAACGGCGTTGACGGAAAAGTAGATGTGGTTCTCTGTCCTTCCCATGTGCATCTCGACTTTAGCGTTTCACTGCTCAATGAGCAGAAGGTAATAAAGTTGGGGGCTCAGAATGTGAGTCAGCACAAGACTGGCGCTTACACTGGAGAAATCTCGTGTCGGATGCTGGTAGAGGCAGGGTGTCGTTACGTATTGGTAGGGCACTCCGAGCGTAGGCGTCTCTTTGGTGAGACCAGTTTTATCGTCGCAGAGAAGTTTGCGGCAGCCAGAGCGGCAGGCTTGATTCCCATCCTCTGTTTAGGTGAATCAGGTGCGGCTAGGCAGGCGAGAAGAGCCTTCGAAGTGATCGCTGAAGAGCTGGATATCGTAATAGAGAAAAATGGCGCGATGGCTTTCGATAATGCTATCATCGCCTACGAGCCGATTTGGGCTGTAGGTACAGGTAAATGCGCCACACCCGAGCAGGCACAAGAGGTTCATTCCTTTATACGTGGTCGCTTGGCGGAGGATACTCCGGTAATAGGTGAGAAAGTTAGAATCATCTATGGTGGGAGCGTAACGCCGAGCAACGCGAGAGATTTGTTTGCACAGCCCGACATTGATGGCGGACTGATTGGCGGAGCAAGCCTCGATAGCGATGCGTTTTTAGGAATTGTTGAAGCGGCAAAGGGTGCAAGTTAAATGTACGAGATTCTTTTAGTCGTTTATCTGCTGGTTTCACTGGCTCTGATTGGTCTGGTGATGATTCAGCAAGGTAAAGGGGCTGATATGGGCGCCTCCTTCGGCGCAGGGGCATCGAACACAGTATTCGGCTCCGGTGGCTCAGGCAGTTTCCTGACCCGAACAACAGCAATTTTGGCTACTCTGTTTTTCGTTATCAGCCTGGTGCTCGGATCTATGTCCAGCAACAAGGTAAAGCAGGGTAGTGAATGGGAGAATCTGCAACAAACCCAACAGGTTGAGCAGACCAAAGCGCCAGTGAAGAAAGATACTGACGTTCCCGAGTAAGAGTTTTGCCGTGGTGGTGGAATTGGTAGACACGCTATCTTGAGGGGGTAGTGCTCTAGGGTGTGCGGGTTCGAGTCCCGCCCACGGCACCAATTAAGCAGTGAGCTCGGGACACCGAGTGTATTATAGCCAGTCAGTCTTGTATCGAGAGAGTGAAGTGGCTATAATCTCGCACGATTTCGGACGCGGGGTGGAGCAGCATGGTAGCTCGTCGGGCTCATAACCCGAAGGTCGTCGGTTCAAATCCGGCCCCCGCAACCAAATTTCACGCATTTCCTACGCTCAGGAAGGCGGTCGCTGCGAGGCGACAATCAGGGTAAAGCGCCAAGCCCCGATTTGACATCGGGGCTTTTTGTTATGTGCAATTTACTCTGAATCGATATCTATCTGGGCTTTATGCCCTTTTTTTGTTTTTCGGAGGGTGACTTTGGCTACGTTGGAACAACGTTTGACCGATCTGCTCGAGGCTCCGGTCGTTGCCTTGGGTTTTGAACTTTGGGGTATTGAGTTTATCCGCGCGGGTAAACACTCCACCTTGCGTGTCTATATCGACGGCGAGCAGGGTGTGACTGTCGAGAACTGTGCTGAGGTCAGCCATCAGGTTGGCGCCATCATGGACGTCGAAGATCCCATCACCGAGGAGTATTACCTCGAGGTATCCTCCCCCGGCCTGGATCGTCCCCTGTTCAAGGTTGCCCATTTCGAAAAATACGTTGGCCAAGAGGCGGCGGTAACGCTTCGGATGGCAACAAACAACCGCCGCAAGTTCAAAGGCGTAATCAAAGCTGTGCAAGGCGACATGATCACCCTGACAGTAGATGGTAAGGACGACGTGTTGGCTTTCACCAATATCCAAAAAGCGAACATAGTGCCGAACTTTGGTTAACGAGGCTATCGGATATGAATAAAGAGATTTTGCTGGTCGTTGACGCAGTATCCAACGAGAAAGCGGTACCCCGCGAGAAGATCTTCCAAGCTCTGGAAACCGCGCTGGCGACTGCGACCAAGAAGAAATATGAAGGCGAGATTGAAGTTCGGGTCGAAATCGATCGCAAGACCGGTGACTACGACACTTATCGCCGCTGGGTAGTCATTGCGGATCAAGCCGCGATGGAGAACCCCTATGCTGAAATCACCCTGGAAGCGGCACAAATTGATCAGCCGGAAATCCAGATCGGTGAGTATGTTGAAGACCAGATCGACTCTGTGACCTTCGACCGTATCACTACCCAGACCGCCAAGCAGGTTATCGTGCAGAAAGTGCGCGAAGCCGAGCGTTCACAAGTAGTTGATCAGTTTAAAGATAAAGAAGGCACCATCATCAGTGGTGTGGTCAAGAAGAGTAACCGCGACAACGTCATCCTGGATCTGGGCAGCAATGCTGAAGCCGTGATCTTCCGTGATGACATGCTGCCGCGTGAAACCTTCCGCCCGGGCGATCGTGTCCGTGGTCTGCTGTATGCAGTGCGTCCGGAAGCCCGTGGTTCCCAGCTGTTTGTCAGCCGTTCTAGCCCGGACTTCCTGAAAGAGCTGTTCCGTATCGAAGTACCGGAGATCGGTGAAGAGATGATCGAAATCATGGGCGCTGCCCGTGATCCGGGTTCCCGCGCCAAGATCGCGGTGAAGACCAACGATCGTCGTATCGACCCGATCGGTGCCTGTATCGGTATGCGTGGTGCCCGTGTGCAAGCAGTCTCCGCCGAGCTGAGCGGTGAGCGTGCCGACATCGTGCTGTACGATGACAACCCGGCCCAGTACGTGATCAATGCCATGGCACCTGCCGATGTGGCCTCCATCATCGTTGATGAAGACAACCACACCATGGATATCGCCGTGGAAGCTGCCAACCTGGCTCAAGCCATCGGTCGCAATGGTCAGAACGTGCGTCTGGCCTCCCAGCTGACCGGTTGGGAGCTGAACGTGATGACCGTTGAGGACATGCGTGCCAAGCACCAGGCCGAAAACGACCGCATCATGAACCTGTTCACCAGCACCCTGGACATCGACGACGATTTCGCCGGTCTGCTGATGGAAGAGGGCTTCTCTACCCTGGAAGAGATCGCCTTTGTACCGGTCAACGAGCTGCTGGCTATCGACGGTCTGGATGAAGACATGGTCGAAGAGCTGCGCAAGCGCGCGAAAGATGCCCTGACTACCAAGGCACTGGCCAAAGAAGAGTCTTTCGATGGCGTTGAGCCGTCCGAAGAGCTGCTCAATCTGAACGGTCTGAGCCGCGAACTGGCTTACGCTCTGGCGGGCCGTGGCGTGGGCACCCTGGAAGATTTGGCTGAGCAAGGTATCGATGACCTTGCTGATATTGAAGGGCTGACTGCCGAGAAGGCAGGTGAGCTCATTATGGCTGCTCGCAATATCTGTTGGTTCGGAGAAGAGCAGTCCGAGTAAGATCAAACGGAGGAAAATGAATGGCAGAAGTATCAGTCAAACAACTTGCCACTGACATCGACACACCGGTTGATCGTCTTCTCCAGCAGTTTGTCGATGCCGGTATCAGCAAGAGCAAGGCCGACGACATGGTCAGCGAGTCTGAGAAACAGGCTCTGCTGGCACACCTGAAGAAACAGCATGGAGGTGACGAGGTCGCCGCTCCTGCCCGCATGACCTTGCAGCGCAAGACCAAGAGCACCATCAGTGTTCAGGGGACTGGCGGCAAGAACAAGGAAGTGCAGGTAGAAGTGCGCAAGTCTCGCACCTATGTAAGACGCTCGGCGCTGGAAGATGAACAGCGTCAGGCGGAAGCCGAGGAAACAGCGCGTTTGGAAGCAGAAGAAAAAGCTCGTCGCGAGGCCGAAGAGAAGGCTCGCCTCGAAGCTGAAGAGAAGGCTCGCCGTGAGGCTGAGCAAGCTCGTCGTGAAGCTGAGGAAAAGGCGCGGATCGAGGCACAATCAAAGGCTCGACAGGCTTCACAGCCCGCCAAAGCAGCCAGTAGCACAGCTCAGCAAGAGGCAGAAAAGATGGCCAAGCGCGAAGCAGAAGAACTGAAGCGCCAACAGGAACAAACAGCTTTGAAAAAAGCTGAAGAACTCGCCGCGAAGAAAGCCGAAGAGGCTCGTCTCATGGCGGAACAGAACGCAGCCCGCTGGGCTGAAGAAGAGGCCGCTCGCGCCAAAGAGAGCAGCGACTACCATCTGACCACCAACAAGCATGCGCAAGCCGCAGAAGACGAGTTGGATCGGAAAGAAGAGACCAGCCGCCGCACTGCCGCAGCTGCCAAGGCACCGAAGAAAGCCGGTCGTCGTGAAGATGATCGCGACTCTCGCAACCCGCGTGCCCGCAAAGGCAAGCGCGGCAAGGTTGCCATGCCGAACGCCATGAAGCACGGTTTCAACAAGCCGGCTGCCGTGGTGAACCGAGATGTCGTCATCGGCGAGACCATCACTGTGGCCGAGCTGGCCAACAAGATGGCTGTCAAGGGCGTTGAAGTCATCAAGGTGATGATGAAGATGGGTGCCATGGCCACCATCAACCAGGTGATCGACCAGGAGACCGCTCAGCTGGTCGCCGAGGAGATGGGTCACAAGGTTGTGCTGCGTCGTGAGAACGAGCTGGAAGAGGCGGTACTGTCCGATCGTGACGAGACCTCCGAAGCCAAGCCGCGCGCACCGGTCGTGACCATCATGGGTCACGTTGACCATGGTAAGACCTCGCTGCTCGACTACATTCGTAAAGCCAAGGTTGCTGCTGGCGAAGCCGGTGGTATTACCCAGCATATCGGTGCTTACCACGTCCAGACCGACAGTGGCATGATCACCTTCCTGGATACCCCAGGTCACGCGGCGTTTACCTCCATGCGTGCTCGTGGTGCCAAGGCGACCGATATCGTTGTTCTGGTTGTTGCAGCTGACGACGGCGTGATGCCGCAAACCATCGAAGCTATCCAGCACGCCAAGGCTGCCGGTGTACCGCTGGTTGTTGCGGTCAACAAGATCGACAAGCCGGAAGCGGATCCGGATCGCGTCAAGACCGAACTGGCCCGTTACAACGTCATGTCCGAAGATTGGGGTGGAGACTGCCAGTTCGTGCACGTATCCGCCAAGTCTGGCGAAGGCATCGACGACCTGCTGGAAGCCATCCTGATCCAGGCTGAAGTACTGGAGCTGAAAGCGGTGGTTGATGGCATGGCCAACGGCGTCGTGATCGAATCCTTCCTGGATAAAGGTCGTGGTCCGGTTGCTACCGTATTGGTACAAGAAGGTACTCTGCGTCAGGGCGACATCGTTCTGTGTGGTCTCGAATACGGCCGTGTTCGCGCCATGCGTGACGAACTGGGTCGCGAGATCAAGGAAGCGGGTCCGTCCCTGCCGGTGGAAATCCTGGGTCTGTCCGGCGTTCCCTCTGCCGGTGACGAAGCCACCGTTGTCCGTGACGAGAAGAAAGCCCGTGAAGTGGCTCTCTATCGTCAGGGCAAGTTCCGCGAAGTCAAGCTGGCTCGCCAGCAGAAGGCCAAGCTGGAAAACATGTTCGCCAACATGACCGAGGGCGAAGTGTCCGAAGTGAACGTGGTGATCAAGGCCGACGTACAAGGTTCTGTGGAAGCGATCTGCGATGCGCTGGTCAAACTCTCCACCGACGAAGTGAAGGTGAAGATCGTGGGTTCCGGCGTAGGTGGTATCACCGAAACCGACGCGACCCTGGCTGCTGCTTCCAGCGCCATCCTGGTTGGTTTCAACGTCCGTGCCGACGCATCTGCGCGCAAGGTCATCGAATCCGAGAGCCTGGATCTGCGTTACTACTCCGTCATCTATGACCTGATCGACGAAGTGAAGCAGGCCATGAGCGGCAAGCTGGCCCCTGAGTATCGTCAGGAAATCATCGGTCTGGCTGAAGTGCGTAGCGTCTTCAAGTCTCCGAAGTTCGGCGCCGTTGCCGGCTGTATGGTTACCGAAGGTGTGGTCAAGCGTTCCAACCGTATCCGCGTTCTGCGTGACAACGTGGTTATCTATGAAGGCGAGCTGGAATCCCTGCGCCGCTTCAAGGATGACGTCAACGAAGTTCGCAACGGCTACGAGTGTGGTATCGCGGTCAAGAACTACAACGACGTGCGTGAAGGCGACCAGATCGAAGTTTACGAGACTGTTGAAATCCAACGGACTCTGTAAGCCGAGAGTTAGACAAAATAGGGGGCCGCGGCCCCCTTTTATCGCAGGATAGAATATGGCCAGAGAATTCAGCCGGACCCGTCGGGTCGGACAGCAGATCCAGCGTGAAATCGCGCTGATCCTGCAGCGCGAGGTGAAAGACCCGCGCATCGGCATGGTGACCGTTTCCGATGTGGAAGTGTCCCGTGACCTCAACTATGCCAAGATTTACGTCACCTTCTTGCAGCTGGAAAATGATGCCGAGCGCATCAAGGAAGGCTTGCAGGGTCTGACCGAAGCAGCCGGATATATCCGTAGTCTGCTGGGCAGTGCCATGCGTCTGCGCGTGGTGCCCGAGCTGCGTTTCTACTACGACCAGACCCTGGTCGAGGGGATGCGTCTCTCCAACCTGGTGACCAACACTGTGCGTGAAGACAAGCGTCGCATGGCCGAATCCGGCCGTGACGAAGAAGCTGAATCCGCACCGGATGACACGACTGAGGATAAAGCCTGAGATGACCCGAAGACGTCGTTTCAAGGGCCGTGATGTGCACGGCATTCTGCTGCTGGACAAGCCGACCGGCCTGACCTCCAACGATGTGTTGCAGAAGGTCAAGCGCATCTACAATGCCGCCAAGGCCGGTCACACCGGCGCACTGGATCCGCTGGCGACCGGCATGCTGCCGATCTGCCTCGGCGAGGCCACCAAGTTCTCCCAGTATTTGCTGGAAGCGGACAAACGCTATGAGGTGACCGCCAAACTGGGCGAACGCACCAACACCAGCGACTCTGATGGTGAGGTGGTCTCCACCCGTCCGGTGAACGTGGCTGTCGGTACCCTGATTGAGGCGCTGGACCAGTTCCGCGGCCCCATCATGCAGGTGCCCTCCATGTACTCTGCGCTCAAGCACAACGGCCGTCCGCTCTACGAATATGCCCGCGAAGGCATCGAGATCGAGCGAGAAGCCCGTCCCATCACCGTATTCGAGCTCAAACTGCTGAGCTTTGAAGGTGATGAAGTGCGCCTTGAAGTGCACTGCAGCAAAGGCACCTACATCCGCTCTCTGGTGGATGATCTGGGTGAAGTACTGGGTTGTGGCGCCCACGTGACTCAGTTGCGCCGTACCCAGGTGGCCAGCTATCCGTATGAGCGGATGCTGACTCTGGAGCAACTCGAGTGCATCTTCGAGCAGGCCAAGGCCGAGAGCATCCCGCCGCGCGAGCAGCTGGATCCTCTGTTGTTGCCGATGGATACCGCCGTAGCAAGCTTGCCCGAGGTGAACATGCTGGCGGTTGTGGCTGCCTATGTGAATCAGGGCCAGGCCGTGCAGGTGGCGGGTGCGCCGCAAAGCGGTCAGGTTCGCATGACGGTCGGCCCGGAGCGCGAGTTCATCGGGGTTGGCGAGATTGATGACGATGGCCGCGTCGCTCCCAAGCGACTGGTGCGTTATCACGACGAGGAGTGATCCTCAGGCGGTATCAGCGCGTCTTTCCCGTTTCGCCTCTTTATCGTTGCGAAAAGGGGCGGGGGCGATTATGATACCGCCCTCATTTCACGGCTGAATTAGAGATTGGCTGTGAACCTTTAAACACTCTACTGGAGTATTACCATGTCTCTAAATGCTGAGATCAAAGCTCAAATCGTTGCTGACAACGCTCGTTGCGCCAACGACACCGGTTCCCCCGAAGTGCAAGTTGCCCTGCTGACTGCCCAGATCAACCATCTGCAAGGTCACTTCAAAGAGCACTCCAAGGACCACCACGGTCGTCGCGGTCTGCTGCGCATGGTTTCCCAGCGTCGTAAGCTGCTGGACTACCTGAAGCGTAAAGATTCCGAGCGTTATGCTGCTCTGATCGCCAAGCTGGGTCTGCGTCGTTAATCGACCATCAGATTTCGCGAAAAAGGGGAACCGTCAGGTTCCCCTTTTTTATTGCTCTTCAAGCCGTTGCCTGCCTCACAGAATTCGCGTCGCCGCTTACCTTTTGCATCGAATCAAGTATACTTGTGCGCGAATTTAAAGAGCCAAATTGTAAAAAGGAAATTCACGTGAATCCTATTGTAAAGTCATTCCAGTACGGTCAACACACCGTCACTCTGGAAACCGGTGTGATGGCCCGTCAAGCCACTGCGGCCGTTATGGTCAGCATGGACGATACCTGCGTATTTGTGACCGTAGTCGGCAAGAAAGAGGCCGATCACGGCCGTGATTTCTTCCCGCTGACCGTCAACTACCAGGAGCGTACCTATGCTGCTGGTCGTATCCCGGGTGGTTTCTTCCGTCGTGAAGGCCGTCCGAGCGAAGGCGAGACCCTCATCTCCCGTCTGATCGACCGTCCTATTCGTCCGCTGTTCCCGGAAGGCTTCCTCAATGAGGTTCAGGTCGTTGCGACCGTAATGTCCGTGAATCCGGCCGTATCCCCCGACATCGTTGCCATGATAGGTGCCTCTGCCGCACTGGCCATCTCCGGTATCCCGTTTGGCGGCCCGATCGGTGCTGCTCGCGTGGGTTACATGAACGGTCAGTATGTGCTGAACCCGACCACCACCGAACTGCCGCAGAGCGATCTGGATCTGGTAGTTGCCGGTACTGCCAATGCCGTGCTGATGGTTGAGTCCGAAGCGGCCATCCTTTCCGAAGAAGTGATGCTGGGCGCCGTGGTATACGGTCACGAGCAGATGCAGACCGTGATCAATGCGATCAACGAGTTTGCCGCTGCCGTCGGCACCAAGCCGTGGGACTGGACTCCGCCTGCCGTCAACGAAGCGCTGAAAGCCAAGGTTGCCGAGCTGGCGAGCGCCGAGCTGGGTGAAGCCTACCGCATCACCGAGAAGGCTGTTCGTTACGAAACCATCGCGGCCATCAAGGGCCGTGTGGTTGAGCAAGTTATCGCGTCCGGTGTGGAAGAAGATGCCAAGAAGATCGGCGAAGAGTTCCACAGCCTGGAAAGCCGCATCGTTCGTGGTCGCGTAGTACGTGGTGAGCCGCGTATCGATGGTCGCGATCCGGAAATGATCCGCGCTCTGAGCGTAGGTACCGGTATTCTGCCCCGTGCCCACGGTTCTGCCCTGTTCACCCGTGGTGAAACTCAGGCCATCGTGGTCGCCACTCTGGGTACCGAGCGTGACGCCCAGAACATCGACGAGCTGACCGGCAACCGTGCCGATCGTTTCATGCTGCACTACAACTTCCCACCATACTGTGTCGGTGAGACCGGCATGATGGGTAGCCCGAAGCGTCGTGAAATCGGTCACGGCCGTCTGGCCAAGCGCGGCGTTGCTGCCGTGATGCCGAGCGCCGCCGAGTTCCCGTACGTGGTGCGCGTGGTGTCTGAAATCACCGAATCCAACGGCTCCTCCTCCATGGCGTCTGTCTGTGGTTCCTCTCTGGCGCTGATGGATGCCGGTGTGCCGATCAAGGCCTCCGTTGCCGGTATCGCCATGGGTCTGGTGAAGGAAGAAGAAGGTTTCGTCGTGCTGTCCGACATCTTGGGTGACGAAGATCACCTGGGCGACATGGACTTCAAAGTAGCCGGTACCACCGAAGGTGTGACCGCGCTGCAGATGGACATCAAGATCGAAGGCATCACCAAAGAGATCATGGAGATTGCGCTGAAGCAAGCTCGTGGCGCTCGTCTGCACATCCTGAAAGTGATGGACGAAGCTATCCAGGCTCCCCGTGCCCAGATCTCCGATTTTGCACCGCGTATCCACACCATCAAGATCAATCCTGAGAAGATCAAGGACGTGATCGGTAAGGGTGGTTCCGTGATCCGTGCGCTGACCGAAGAGACCGGCACCAACATCGAGCTGGATGATGACGGTACTGTACGTATCTCCGCCGTGGCCAACGAAGCCGCCATGGAAGCGATCCGTCGCATCGAGGCTATCACCGCCGAGATCGAAGTGAACCGCATCTATGAAGGTAAAGTTGTTCGTCTGGCCGATTTCGGTGCATTCGTCAACATTCTGCCGGGCAAAGATGGTCTGGTACACATCTCCCAGATCACCGACGCTCGCGTGCAGAACGTGGCTGACCACCTGACCATCGGTGACGTGGTCAAGGTGAAGGTACTGGAAGTGGACCGTCAGGGCCGCGTACGTCTCTCCATCAAGGAAGCGAACGCCCCGACCGAAGCAGCTGCACCTGCTGCTGACGCCGCTCCGGCCGCAGAAGAAGCGCCTGCTGCAGAGTAATCTGCTCGCCTGATACCAGATAGGTTCCGGTTGATGTAAAAAGTCCGGCTCCCCAATGGGAGCCGGACTTTGTTTTATGGCAAGATCAGCTGCGGCTGGTTGACATCTGGCAGCTGTTGGCAACTGCTATCCGGCAGATTGATCTCCCCTGGCTCCCAAGCTGGCGCACCAGATTGCCCCATTCGGTCAATAGCCACTGGTTGGGAGCGAACAAAAACGACTGTTGTGCCGAGGCATCTGCAGCCACAGGGCAAACAGGGTGATATGACGACTCATAAGAGGGTTAGCGCTCCTGCTCGTAGCCCAGCAGATCGCCGGGCTGGCATTTGAGTTCACGGCAGATGGCCTCCAGAGTGGAGAAGCGCACCGCCTTGGCGTGGCCATTCTTGAGGATCGAGAGGTTGGCCTCGGTGATGTCGATGCGCTGGGCCAGCTCGCGGGCGGTCATTTTGCGCTCGGCCAGCAGGGCATCGAGGCGGATGATAATGGGCATATGTTCCTCACACCGTCAGTTGCTGTTCATCGGCCAGCAGTTTGGCCTCGCGCATGACCAGTGCCAGCGCCAGTACGATCAGTCCCGCCAGCAGTACCCGGAAATCTGAGGTACTCAGCGCTATGGTACCGAGTACTTCCGGGCCTCTCATGGTGAGCACCGTATCCAGCAAGGGTGTCAGGATCAATTCGATCAGGAAGGTTGCACAGAGCAGCAGTCCGATCTGCCGATAGCGGCGGATCTGCTCGAAGGTGAAGAGCAGACCGGCGCGGTAGCCGCGAAACAGCTGACGCAGTTGCCAGAGCATCATCATAAAGACCAGATCCGGCAACAGCTGCACCAGGGTGCCGAACAGCCGGGTGGAGAAGTGAAGGGGATAGTCGGCAGGATTGATGCCGGGACGGCTCAAGATGGAGTCGAGCTTCTCCTGCAGAAAATCGGCGCCACCGAAGGGGGTCCACACCTCCAGCAAGGTGATCAAAGGGGTAGCCAGCAGTGCCAGCAGTAGCAGCCATTCGATCAGCATGCTCGAGCGTTCGAGTTTGTTGGAGATCATCTCATTCCTCACTGTGATGGTTTTATCTGAAAGGTAAAGTTTATCGTTTATCAATATTTACACCGGCAATGTTTATTGTTTTACGATATGCAGTCAAGATAAAACTTATTGAAAAACGATAATTTCAATCTGTCCGAAGGGGATGACTTTTGGCCGCAGCCTCTCTAGACTGGCGAGGTTGTATACAAAAACTCAACATGGACAAGGAGTTATCGATGCACCAGGGATGGCTGCTGATCGGATTGTCGCTCACCTATCTGGGGCTGCTGTTTCTGATCGCCTTCGTGGCAGACAAGCACAAACGGCACCGTCTCAAGGGGCAACCGCTGCTCTACAGCCTGTCGCTGGCGGTCTACTGCACCTCCTGGACCTTCTTCGGCACCGTGGGGCAGGCGAGTGAATCGCCCTGGTCACCGGTGCCCATCTACCTTGGCCCCATGCTGGTCTTTCTGTTTGGCTGGCGGCTGCTGGCACGCCTCATTCTGGTGGCCAAGCGCGAGCACATCACCTCCATCGCCGACTTTATCGCCGCCCGTTACGGTAAATCCCAGCGGCTCGCCATGGTGATCGCCCTCATCGCCATCATGGGGATCCTCCCCTATCTGGTATTGCAGCTCAAAGCCATCGTCACCGGGCTGGATCTGCTGATGGTCAACAGTGGCGGCATCAGCCCGACCAGCAATACCAGCGAGCTGGCGCTCGGGGTTACTCTGCTGCTGGCGCTGTTCAGCATCCTGTTCGGTACTCGCCATCTCGATGCCACCGAGCACCACAGGGGGATGGTGGTGGCCATCGCTTTCGAGTCGGTGGTCAAGTTGCTGGCCTTTATCGCGGTGGGGGGCTTCGCCCTCTGGCTGATCCTGAGCAAACCGGGTGAGGCTCACGAACAGGTGACCCGCGACTTCTTTGCACAGGTGGTGGCGGTGAGCCCCGGCAACCTGCTGGAGCTTGCCATCTATACGGTGCTGGCGATGTGCGCCGTCATCTGCCTACCGCGCCAGTTTCATGTGACTGTGGTGGAGAACAATCAGGGGCAGGACCTGCACTGGGCGCGCTGGATCTTCCCGCTCTACCTGTTCGTGATGGGGCTCTTTATCTGGCCGTTGGCACTGGCGGGCAAGCAGTGGGTCGGTGCTGACATGGCCTCCGACACCTATGTGATCAGTTTGCCGATGGCCCTCGGTTTCGATGGCATGGCGATGCTGGCGTTTCTCGGCGGTACCTCGGCGGCCACCGGCATGGTGATCGTCTGCACCATCGCGCTGGCGATCATGGTGAGCAACGATCTGGTGCTGCCGGTGCTGTTGCGCCGCTTCTGGCGGCAGGGGCGCGACGAGCGGCTGGTACGGCTGCTGTTGCAGGTGCGCCGTGGCGCCATCCTGCTGATCTTGCTGGCGGCCTGGGGGCTCTACCTCTGGCTCGGCGACCTCACCAGCTTGTCGCGCATCGGTTATCTCTCCTTTGGCGCGGTGGCCCAGTTTGCGCCGGCCCTGCTGCTCGGTCTCTACTGGCGTCACGGCAATCGCAAGGGGGTATATCTTGGGTTGAGCCTCGGGGTGAGCCTCTGGTTCGTCACCCTGCTGGTGGAGAGCGGGCTGTTGGCCGGTTCACCGCTGGCCGAACTGCTGGCACCGCCGGACTGGCCCGCATTTCGCGAGCTGAGTCTCGGAGCCTGGTGCATCTTCCTGAGCCTGCTCTTCAACCTGCTCGGTTATGTGGCGGGCTCGCTGCTGTCGCGCCCTGCGGTGAGCGAGCGGCTGCAGGCGGCCAACTTTGTCGGCAAGCCGAGTCGCGATACCGCTGCCCTCTATCAGGCGCGGGTCTCGGTCAAGGAGCTGGAGATGCTGGCGGCCCGCTTTGTCGGTTCAAGCCGGGTCAAACGCGCCTTTGGTCGTTTCGCCGGTGAGCGGGGCGGCACCCTGGCGCCGCAGATGCAGGCTTCGGCCGAGCTGATTGCCCACACCGAGCGGCTGCTGGCAGGGGTGTTTGGTACCTCCTCGGCGCGGTTGGTGCTTGCCTCTGCCCTGCAGGGGCGCAACATGCAGCTCGAGGAGATCGCCACCATAGTCGATGAGGCCTCCGACGTGTTTCGATTCAACCGCGGCCTGTTGCAGGGGGCGATCGAGCATATCGGGCAGGGGATCTCGGTGGTGGACAGGGAGCTTCGGCTGGTGGCCTGGAACCGCCGTTACATCGAGCTGTTCCACTATCCGCCGGGGCTTATTCAGGCTGGGCGTCCCATCGAGGAGATCATCCGCTACAACGCCCAGCAAGGGCTCTGTGGCCCCGGCGATATCGAGGATCACGTGGCACGGCGGGTCGCCTTTATGAAACGCGGCAGCGCCCATATCTCGGCGCGGGAGCGCCCGGATGGGCGGGTGATCGAGATGCAGGGCAACCCCATGCCCGCCGGTGGTTTCGTCATGACCTTTACCGACATAACGCCGTTTCGCGATGCCGAGCGGGTGCTGCGCGAAGCGAACGAACATCTGGAGGCGCGGGTGGCCGAGCGTACCCGTGAGCTCTCCGAACTCAACCGCCAGCTGCTGCTGGTGAACCAGCAGGTGGAGCGGGCCAATCAATCCAAGAGCCGTTTTCTGGCGGCGGTCAGCCACGATCTGACCCAGCCCCTCAATGCGGCCAAGCTGTTTACCTCCTCCCTGCTGGAGATGTTGCCCGATGCTGGCGAGCAGGCCCGCATCGCCCGCCATATCGATGATGCGCTGGGGGCGACCGAGGATCTCATCACCGATCTGCTCGATATCTCGCGGCTCGAAGCGGGCAAGTTCAAGGCCAAGAAGCTCGACTTTGCCCTGCGCGATCTGCTTGACAACCTCAAGGCGGAGTTTGGCGTGCTGGCGCAGGCGGGGGGGATCCACTTCTCGGTGGTGGAGAGCAAGCACGCGGTGCACAGCGATGTGCGGCTGCTGCGCCGGGTGCTGCAAAACTTCCTCACCAATGCGTTTCGCTACAACCCGAGGGGCAGGGTGCTGCTTGGTTGCCGTCGGATGGGGGAGAAGATCCGCATCGAGGTATGGGACAACGGCCCCGGCATCCCGCAAGACAAGCAGGAGGCGATCTTCGACGAGTTCTCCCGCCTCGATCACTCCCGCACCGCCAAGGAGCAGGGGCTGGGTCTGGGGCTTGCCATCGCCCGCGGCATCTCGCAGGTGCTCGGTCATCAGCTCACTTTGCAGAGCTGGCCGGGCAAGGGATCGGTCTTTGCGGTGACCCTCAATCTGGCGACCCGGCCGGTCACGGCTCATCAGCTGGCGGCGCCGGTGGTGCGTGACAGCCAGCTGGAAGGTGTCGCCGTGCTCTGTATCGACAACGAGCGGGACATTCTGACCGCCATGAGCACCCTGCTCGGCCGTTGGGGCTGCGAGGTGCGCTGCGCCGTCGATCTGGCCGAAGCCGAGGAGCTGGTGGCACAAGGGTTTGTGCCGAGACTGGTGCTCTCTGACTACCACCTCGACGACGGCAAGACCGGGTTGGAGGCGCTCGCTGCCCTGCAACGAGTGTGTGGCGACGAGCTGGGAGGCATCATCATCAGTGCCGATCGCAAGAGCGAGTTGCAGGCGCAGATCCGCGAGCGGGGGTATGGCTACATCAGCAAACCGGTCAAACCACTCAAACTGCGGGCCCTGATGAACAGTCTGCTGCTGCGCTAGCCGCATCCGGGGCGGCTAGCCGTGAACCGGCTCACAAAACCGTACAATGATCCTGTGGCCCGTGGTCATGGTTCAATGCCGAAAACAGAGATTTATTGGCGAAGATCTCTTCATGTTCCTGCGTAATGGCTGCCAGTTAGTGCATTGGCTTGCCACTGTCGGTGAACGCCGACAGTGGCAGACCGGATTGGCTCACTCTATAGTCGGGATGCGATTTTTTGCATCGCAAATGAAGTAACCGAAGGGCAAACCGATCGCGAGATCGGGACGCAAAGCTTCCGGTCCAGGGATGAGCCGTACTTGAGATAGCGGGGCCACCACAGGTTGTTGTGCACCTTTGCCAAGAGGCCGCACTGCCGTCTGCGTTACCTGTCAGGGCGTAGCCCTTTTCGTTGCCAACATAACGAAATAGGGAAATATAAAAAATGCTAAGTCCAAAGCCTACCATGCTGGCCCTTGCGGTCGGTCTGTGCTGCGCCTCGTCCGCTTATGCTGCGGCGCCCGGCAAGCCGACCATCGGATGGGGTCCCACCAAGTTTTCCATCGTTGAAGTCGATCAGGCGGCTACTGCCTACAACAATCTGGTCAAGGTAAAGGATGCCGCCGATGTGGAGGTGAACTGGAACCTCTGGAGCGGCGATCTGGGCCAGAGTGCCAAGGTACTGCTCAATGGTCAGGAGGTGTGGTCCGGCCCCTCGGCCGCAGCGGGCAGCGCCAAATTCAAGGTGAAGAAAGGGGGGCGCTACCAGATGCAGGTGGCGCTGTGCAACGCCGATGGCTGTACCCTCTCTGATGCCAAGGAGATCGTGGTCGCCGATACTGACGGCAGTCATCTGGTGCCACTCAAGGCGCCGCTGCAGGAGAACAACAAGCCCTACGCCAACAAGTCCGGCAAGGTGGTCGGTACTTACTACGTGGAGTGGGGGGTCTATGGCCGCAAGTTTACGGTGGACAAGATCCCGGCCCAGAACCTGACCCATATCCTCTATGGTTTCACCCCCATCTGCGGCGGGGATGGCCTCAACGACAGCCTCAAGGAGATCGAAGGGAGCTTCCAGGCGCTGCAACGGGCGTGTGCCGGTCGCGCCGACTTCAAGGTGGCGATGCACGATCCCTGGGCCGCCATCCAGATGCCGCAAGGCAACCTCACAGCTCATGACGAGCCCTACAAGGGCAACTTTGGCGCCCTGATGGCGCTCAAGCAGGCCTATCCGAACCTCAAGATCCTCCCCTCGGTCGGCGGTTGGACCCTCTCCGATCCCTTCTATTTCCTCGGTGACAAAACCAAGCGTGACGTGTTTGTCGGCTCGGTGAAAGAGTTCCTGCAGACCTGGAAGTTCTTCGACGGTGTGGATATCGACTGGGAGTACCCGGGCGGACAGGGCGCCAACCCGAAACTGGGCAGCCCGAGTGATGGTGCCACCTATGTGGCCCTGATGAAGGAGCTGCGGGCCATGCTCGACGAGCTGGAGGCCGAGACTGGTCGCCAGTATGAGCTCACTTCCGCCATTGGAGCGGGGGGGGACAAGATCCAGGATGTGGACTACAAGGCGGCCCAGCCCTACATGGACCACATCTTCATGATGACCTACGACTACAACGGTGCCTGGAGCAACACCGAACTGGGCCACCAGACCAACCTCTATGCAGCGAGCTGGGACCCCGCAACCAAGTACACCACCGACAAGGCGGTCAATCAGCTGCTGGCGCAGGGGGTTGAACCGGGCAAGCTGGTGGTCGGGGCCGCCATGTATGGCCGTGGCTGGACCGGTGTGAGCGGTTATCAGGGCAACAACCCCTTCACCGGCAAGGCGACCGGCAAGGTGAAAGGCACCTGGGAGGACGGGGTGGTGGATTACCGCGACATCGTCAACAACCGGATGGGGGCGGGCTGGGAGAAGGGCTACGACGAGGTGGCCGAGGCGCCCTATCTCTTCAAGGCGGCGACCGGCGACCTCATCACCTATGACAACGATCGCTCGGTCAAGGCCAAGGGGCAGTATGTGCTGGCCAACAAGCTCGGTGGCCTCTTCTCCTGGGAGATCGATGCCGACAACGGTGACATCCTCAACGCCATGCACGAGGGGCTGGGCCACGGCGAGGGGACGACTCCACCAGCCAACAAGCCGCCAGTAGCCAACGCGGGCAGCGATCTGAGTGTCACCGGTCCGACCGAGGTGACGCTGAACGGCTCCGCCTCCCACGACCCGGAAAATGGCACCCTCACCTATAGCTGGAAGCAGGTCTCCGGCCCGCAGGCAGCCCTGCTAGATGCCACTCAGGCCAAGGCCCGTGTTGTACTCGATGCGGTGTCCGCCGACATCAATCTGGTGTTCGAGCTGACGGTGACCGATGACCATCAACTGACCGCCAGGGATCAGGTGGTGGTGACCAACAAGGCGCCGCAGCCCAACCTGCCTCCAGTGGTCACTCTGCCCGCCAGCGTCAAGGTGGAAGAGGGCAAGCAGGTGAGCATCACCGCCAAGGCATCCGACCCCAATGGCGACGAGCTGATCTACCAGTGGCAAGTGCCTGCCGGTATCACGGCGACCGGCCAGAACAGCGCCACCCTGGTGGTCACCGGCCCGGCGGTGGATGTCGAAACCGGTTATGACCTCTCTGTGACCGTCTCCGATGGCGCACTCGACGCCAACGCGGCAACCCGCCTCACCGTTACCCCGATCAACGAAGGCGGTGAGGGTGGCTCCTGCAACACCACAGATCCGGAAGCAGCCAACGTTCCCGCATGGCAGGCCAGCAAGGTCTACAACGGCGGTGACAAGGTGAGCCATAACCAGCTGGTATGGCGTGCCAAGTACTGGACTCAGGGTAATGAGCCGAGCCGCGCCGCCGATCAGTGGGCGCTGGTGAGTCAGGTTGAGCTGGGCTGGAACGCAGCCGTTGCCTACAACGGCGGGGATCTCACCAACCACAACGGCCGTCAGTGGAAGGCCAAGTGGTGGACTCAAGGCAATGAGCCGGGCAAGCACGATGTCTGGCTGGATATCGGGGCAGCAAGCTGTAACTGAGGCCTCTTCACCGATGACGGGGCATGGCGACATGCCCCTCATTCCCGGTAGCAATATGAACGAGAACCCGACAATGACCACAAATGTGACCCGAATCGCTGCCCTCATCATGGCAACCCTGGCGGCTGGCCCCCTGTCTGCCGCCACCTCGCCCCTGATATTCAATGAGACGACACCGCAAAGCGATCTGGCGGGTAGCCTGGCTGCCAGCGTGCAGTTTGCCCAGAGCCAGATCCTGCCGTCCCATCCCAAAGAGGGGGATCGCCAACCCATCCTGACCAGCCTGCGCAAGAGCCTGCTGCTGGTGCAACCGCTCCAGGCCGACGGGGTGACCCCCATGACAGTGGAGGCCCGCGACGGCAGCGGCAAGCTGCTTGGCACCCTGACCTTGTCACCGCCATCGGCGCTGCCCGAGACGGTCTACCACCTCGCGGGGGTTCCCGAAGGCGGAGTGAGCTTCGTCCCGGAGAGCGGCAGCAGTGCCATCATCAGCAGCAGTGCTGATTTGGCCAAACTGAGCGACAAGAGCGGCGCTTTCCTCAAGGATCGGCTGACCGGGCGCGCGCTGGTGGAGATCCAGACCGCCGACGGCCGCTGGGTTCGGGATATCTACCTGCCCGTGAGCCCGGAGCTGGAGGGCAAGATGGTGCGGATCCGCTCCAGCGCCGGTTATAACTCGACGGCCTTCTATGGCGAGCGGCAGGTGACGATCTCCCGTGGCCAGACCCTGCAGTTCAAGTTTGCCAATGGGCAGTGGTTCCGCGAGGGGGAGCTGGAGAACAACCGCATCACCTATGCAGCGGATACCTGGAGCGGCGAGCTGCCTGCCGAGTGGATCCAGCCCGGACTGAACCTCTCCGTTCGTCAGGGCAATCTCAGTGGTGAACTGCGTGACATCAAGGTCGGCGCCCCCGGCGAGCTGCTGCTGCACACCATCGACATCGGCATGCTCACCACACCACGGGATCGCTTTGCCTTTGCCAATGACAAGGAGGCCCATCGCGAATACTTCCAGACCATTCCGGCCAGCCGGTTGCTCGTCAGTCAGTATGCACCGCTCTCCCTGCCTGAGGTGATGCTGCCCAATGGCACCCTGCTGACCGATTTTGACCCGAGCGAGGGGGGGTGGCATGGCGGCACCATGCGTCAGCGCATCGGCAAGGAGCTTATCTCCCACGGCATCGACAATGCCAACTACGGCATCAACAGCAGTGCCGGTGAAGGGGAAGGAAGCCATCCCTTTGTGGTGGCCCAACTGACGGCGCACAACAGCCGCGGCAAATATGCCAATGGGGTTCAGGTGCACGGTGGTTCCGGTGGCGGTGGCATCGTCACGCTGGATGATTCGCTGGGCAACGAGTTCAGCCACGAAGTAGGCCACAACTTCGGCCTTGGCCACTATGTGGATGGCTTCCGAGGCTCGGTTCACCGCAGTGCCGATCAGCTCAACTCCAGCTGGGGCTGGGACAGTGACAAACACCGTTTCATCCCAAACTTCTCGCCGACCCGCACCAATGAGGATGCCTGTCTGGATGGCCAGTGCCAGCCACCGTTCGATGGCCGCAAGTTTGGCTACGATGCGATGGCGGGCGGCAGCCCTCTCTCCGGTACCAACCGTTTCACCCTCTATACCCCCAATTCCGCCGCCATCATTCAGCGCTTCCTGGAGAGCAAGGCGGTGTTCGATGCCAACTCGGCAACCGGCTTTAGCAAGTGGAACAGTGCGACGGCCATGATGGAGCCCTATCAGCATACAATCGAGGGGATCGAGAAGGTCGATGCCCCCATGGATGCCCTGAGCGAGGCCGGACTGAGTGCCCTGCTGGCGGATTACGGTTTGGTCAGGGTCGCCATGTGGGATGGTCGCTGGACCCGTGATATCCGGGTGCCGATTGCCTCTGCGGACAACCGTGGGCGCAGTCTGACCATCGATCACGGGGCCGGTTACAACAGCCACCTCTTTATCAACGGCAAGGATATCCTGGTGAGCAGGGGCTTCAAGAAGAGCTTCACCTCGGATGGCCAGAGCTGGGTGGAGGTCTCCCCCATCGATACCAAGGTTGCGCGCAAGCCCGAGCAGTTCGGCGTGCCGGTGACCACCCTGGTGGGCTATTACGATCCGCAAGGAGCCCTGCGCAGCTACATCTATCCGGCTCTGCACGGCGCTTACGGCTTCACCTATCCGGATGACAGCAACACCCTGTCCGGCAATGACTGCCAGTTGCAGGTGGAGACCCGCGATGGTCTGCAGCGCTTCAGGCTGGCCAATCACCGGGCGGCGAGCAGCGTCATGAACAAGTTCCACATCAACCTGCCCACCGCCAGCGAGCCCGGTCGCGCCACTATCCAGTGCCGTGGCCAGACACTGGTACAACAGAGCTTGTTGCCACCGCAGCAGACCCTCTCCTTTACCGTCAACGGGCGGCCGCTGGAGCAGGGCGTGGTGGAGAACCAGCCTCCGGTAGTAACCGTGCCGGCACAACTCGGCGGCATCGGCGGTGAGTGGCTGACCATCACTGCCGAGGCGAGCGATCCCGAGGGGGATGCACTCAGCTACCGCTGGCACTTCCCGGCGGGCTGGCAGGCGGAAGGCGAGGCCAGTGCCAACCTGCGTCTGCTGCCGCCGGCAGTCACCACCAGCGAGCAGCATGAGCTGAGTGTGAGCGTCTCGGATGGGATACATCAAAGCGAAGGGCGCGTCGTGCTGACGCTGGAGCCCGTGGTCGACGGCTATTGCAACACCACAGATCCGGAAGCGGCCAACGTTCCCGTATGGCAGGCCAGCAAGGTCTATAACGGCGGCGACAAGGTGAGCCACAACCAGCTGGTATGGCGTGCCAAGTATTGGACTCAGGGCAATGAACCGGGCCGCGTCGCCGATCAGTGGGCGCTGGCGAGTCAGGTTGAGCTGGGCTGGAGCGCGACCGTTGCCTACAACGGCGGTG
This sequence comes from Aeromonas sp. R1-2, assembly GCF_040908505.1. Taxonomy (NCBI): domain Bacteria; kingdom Pseudomonadati; phylum Pseudomonadota; class Gammaproteobacteria; order Aeromonadales; family Aeromonadaceae; genus Aeromonas; species Aeromonas sp. R1-2. The sequence goes on from NZ_JBFODU010000012.1 coordinate 116,576, forward strand.
AGCTGACCAACCACAACGGCCGTCAGTGGAAGGCCAAGTGGTGGACTCAAGGCAACGAGCCGGGCAAACACGATGTCTGGCTGGATGTCGGGGCGGCAAGCTGCCCCTAGGTTGAGTCCATGATGAAGATGGCGGAGCCTGTTCAGGCAGGCTCCGCCTTTTGCCACAAAACCATAGAGAGCAACAATAATGAAAAAAAACCGCATCACCCTTCTGCTTGCCGGCATGATGCTGAGCGGCCACCTGTGGGCGGCCGAGGCATACGACATCAACAAATCCTACCCGGGCGGCAGCCAGGTCAATTACAACGGCCAGGTTTTCGAGGCCAAGTGGTGGGTCAACCCGGGTCAGACTCCGGGCATGGCGGCCGCCAATGAGTGGGATACCCCGTGGAAGCTTGTCGGCGAAGGGGAAGTGACCCCGCCGGACACCGGTGGCGATGACAAGCCCAATCCGCCGACGCCTACCCCGCCGGATGGCAGCACCACCCCCGTCTATATGAGCCAGGCCGAGCTGGATGCCAAAGAGAAGGCGCTGACCGACTTCCCGGCGATGGAAGCGGTCAAGGCTTCCATCGCTACCCGGGACAATCTGGTGGTCGAGGCGGTGCAGCCGGGCCGTGTCGACAACCCGGGCAACGTCAAGCGGGTCGAAAGCCTGATGAGCGAGGGTCAGTTCAACTACCTCTTCCCGCTGCGCGCCCCCGAGTACACCTATCGCGGCCTGCTGCAGGCGGCGGCCAAGTTCCCGGCCCTGTGCGGCGACTACAGCGACGGCCGCGATGCTGACGCCATCTGCCGCAAGACGTTGGCGACCATGTTCGCCCACTTCGCCCAGGAGACCGGCGGCCATGAAAACTGGCGCCCGGAAGCCGAGTGGCGTCAGGCGCTGGTCTACGTGCGCGAGATGGGATGGAATGAGACCATGCGCGGCGGTTACAACGCCGAGTGCCGCCCCGATGTGTGGCAGGGTCAGCAGTGGCCGTGCGGTACGTTCGACAATGGCGAGTTCAAGAGCTACTTTGGCCGCGGCGCCAAGCAACTCTCCTACAACTACAACTACGGCCCCTTCTCCGAGGCGATGTTCGGCACGGTGCGCACCCTGCTCGACCGCCCCGATCTGGTGGCCGACACCTGGCTGAACCTCGCCAGTGCGGTGTTCTTCTATACCTATCCGCAGCCGCCCAAGCCCTCCATGCTCCATGTCATCGATGGCACCTGGCAGCCGAATGACCATGACAAGCAGAACGGTCTGGTGCCGGGCTTCGGGGTCACCACCCAGATCATCAACGGCGGGGTGGAGTGCGGCGGCCCGGTCGAGCACGCCCAGTCCCAGAACCGCATCAACTACTACCGCGAGTTTGCCAACTACCTCGGGGTGGCGGTGCCATCCGACGAAGTGCTGGGTTGCAAGAACATGAAGGTGTTTGACGACAATGGCGCCGGTGCCTTGCCCATCTATTGGGAGCAGGACTGGAGCTATGTGGCAGAGAACCCCAACGGCGGTAAGAGCTATGCGTGCAAGCTGGTGGGCTACCAGACCCGCTTCAGCGCCTTCAAGGCAGGGGATTACAGCCGCTGCGTTCAGCACTTCTATCCCGAAGTGGTGATCGAGGATAACGGCGGTGGCACCAACCTGCCGCCGGTGGCCAATATCACCGGCCCGGCGCAGGCCGAAGGCGGCAGCAAGGTGACTCTCTCCGGCCAGCACTCCAGCGATCCGGAAGGCAAGCCGCTGGCTTATGCCTGGACTATCCCGGCCGGTGCCTCTGCGCCTGCGCTGGATCAGGTCACTCTGGAGTTGACTCTGCCCAAGCCCGCCAGCGATACCAAGCTGGAGATCAAACTGACGGTCACAGACGAAGGTAATCTGAGCCGCAGTACCACCCATAGCCTGCTGGTGAAAGGAGAGGAGGGGGGCGTAACGCCGCCTGACTATCCGGCCTATAAAGAGGGGACTCCCTACAAGGCGGGCGAGCGGGTCAGTAACGGCGGTGCCAGCTACGAGTGCAAACCGCACCCCTACACCGGTTGGTGCGCAGGTGCTGCCTGGGCCTATGAGCCGGGCAAGGGTACGGCCTGGGCCGATGCCTGGATCAAGCTCTGAGCCGTTTCAGGGTTACAAGGCTTACCGACAAGCCTGCGCACTATTTGGTGTAATCACAGTCTGGAGCAATAAAAGATGGGGCCTGCGGGCCCCATTCTTGTTTGGTGTAATCACAGTCTGGAGCAATAAAAGATGGGGCCTGCGGGCCCCATTCTTGTTTGGTGGAGTTCAGGTTTGGCCGTGGAACATCTGGCCCGGACAGGACAGCGCCTCGAGAGGGCTGTGTGATGATGTGTGTTGTTTTTTTATTACATTTTCCGTGAAAGGCTTTCAGCAATTATTTGCCGTAGCGGAAGTAGTATTCACGGGTGGAGGGGGCATAGGCATCTTTCTCTACAACGCCGTTCTTGGTGGTTGCACCGCGCAGGTGGAACAGGACTGCCAGATTCTCAAACATGGTTTACCTCATCGCTCTGTCATTTATGGTTATGGTGTGTGACCTGGGTCACGGTTTGATCCTATGGTCATTTGTGAGCCAGATCAACTTTCTGTGTTGTAAATTTACAAAAATCATGGAAAGGGTTTTCAAATGCAATGCCCTTTATGGAAAGGCTTTCCCGAGGTGACGGGGGAGAAGCTGACGATCAGCCTGCAAAAGATGCCTGAGAGCGGGGGCGTTGCACGGGGAAAGAGGCTTGCTGCACGGCCTCTCCTTTATAGGTGCTTGAGCCGATTTGTGACATAAAACAGAGAGATAGCACGCGTCTTGCTGGTAAAAACAGCGAACTGCTGCAATTTTGACTAAACGAATCAGTCGCGGTTATTTTAGGGTTGACAGCAAAGCGGGTGATGCCTATCATGCGCCTCCGTTGCCGGAGATAACTTCGTCAGCACCGAGGTGAGTTGGGGTTATAGCTCAGCTGGGAGAGCGCTTGCATGGCATGCAAGAGGTCCGCGGTTCGATCCCGCGTAGCTCCACCAAATTCTCCTCGAACAATCTGGAATCAAAGGGGTTATAGCTCAGCTGGGAGAGCGCTTGCATGGCATGCAAGAGGTCCGCGGTTCGATCCCGCGTAGCTCCACCAGGTTCCTGATTGACATGAAGTACCCAGGGCAGTGCGGTGTGTATCACCCAAGCCGACCTTTGTGGGGTTATAGCTCAGCTGGGAGAGCGCTTGCATGGCATGCAAGAGGTCCGCGGTTCGATCCCGCGTAGCTCCACCATTATTTAGGATGAATGGCCGCCAGAACCATTCATTTAGTACCGAATTTGGGGTTATAGCTCAGCTGGGAGAGCGCTTGCATGGCATGCAAGAGGTCCGCGGTTCGATCCCGCGTAGCTCCACCAAATTCAGAGTGACTGCCGGTCATTCACAAAAATCGGGGTTATAGCTCAGCTGGGAGAGCGCTTGCATGGCATGCAAGAGGTCCGCGGTTCGATCCCGCGTAGCTCCACCAAATTCTTGTTAAAAGAAACAAAAAGGCCACCGCATCGCGGTGGCCTTTTTGTTTTCTCCATCATTTATTTTCTCCATACGCCCGCGCCTTTCATTTGTAAATCCAATGACCTGAATGAAAAAGCCCGCGAGACTCGCGGGCTTTGCTTGCACTATTCAGATGCGCTTGGGGTTAACGGCGACGTCGCCAGGCCAGCGGTAACAGGGCCAGCAGGCCGAGTCCCAGTGCACCACCGCCTGAGGAGGTGTCCGGTTTGGTGGCATCGCTCTCCAGTCTCAGGTCGACGATGATGGGATCATGGTCGGAGGCACTGAAGGGGTTGTCAGACTTGAGCAGGGAGCCGGTGTACTTGCTGCCGTATTCGAACAGGGAGCTTTCGAAGGAGTTGATGTGCCAGTCGGCGACACCTGCCACCTTGCTGGCCAGCGCCGGGTTGGCGAGGGCATAGTCCAGGGTGCCCAGCTCCCCGTCGTAGCTGTAGGAGATGGCTTTCTCCTTGTTGAATTTGACGTTGAGATCGATCAGGCCGTAGCTGCGAGTCACTTCGCGACCGAGCTGTTCATAGGACTGCTCACCGATAAAGGTGTGAGAGGCCGATACGATCTTCCGCTCGCTGGTGGCTGGGTTGTAGTCGGTAAGCACCCGGATTGGATCTTCCTTGGCGTAGGAGTTGAAGTCGCCAACTAGCAGCACCTGGCCCGGCAGTTTGCTGACCGCCTCACCCAGCACCTTGGCCGCGCTCACGCGGAACTCGGTACACTTGCCCTGCAGGTCGGCCGGTTCTGTCTTGCCATCGCCATTTTCGTAGCAGCCTGACCCCTTGGATTTGAGGTGGTTGACCACCAGCGTCAGCGGCTCCTTGCTCTTGGCGAGGGTGAAGGTCTGAACCAGAGAATCGCGCTGACCAGCTGTCTTGGCTACACCACCAGTGGTGTAGCGCTGCTCCGGCAGCTTGATGACGCTGGCATCTCCGCTGGGGATGAGCAGGGCAGGACGGTAGAGCATCGCCACCATGATGGCGTCGCCGCCGAAGAACTTGCCATCGGTAAGGGCAGTGACCGGTAGACGCACATAGGCGTAGTGTTTGCTCGCATCCTTCTGCTGTTCGTTGAGGCGGGTCACCAGATTGTGGAGGGCCGAGTTATCCTCGAAGCCGTTGTTCTCCATCTCCATCAGGCCGAGCAGATCGGCATCCATTGCGGTAATGGCATTGACGATCTTGGTGCGCTGCTTCTCGAACTCGGGCTGGCTCTTGGCACCCCGGTTGCAACCTTTGGCGTTGTCGGCATCCGCCTGATCCTTGCACAGGATATTGAGTGCGCCGCCGATGCTGGAGTGGCTGGTGAAGTAGTTGAGCACGTTGAAGCTGCCGATCCGCAGATCGCTGCCAGAGAGGCGAGCCGGCGCGTCTTGACGATCCTCTTCAGGGCTGCGCAGCAGAGCACCGGCAGTCAGGGTGATATCGCTCGGTACTACCAGACGGAAGGCATCCTTGTTGTATACGATCACCCCCTCCAGCCCGGTCAGTTGATCGCCGATACGCAGATATCCCTGATCGGCATCCCAGCTCGGGAACCAGGGCAGTACGCCATCCGGTGCTTTGTAATCAGACTCAACTACCAGACGGTTGCTGCCATTTTTGGTGGCCAGTGCGACAGCGTCCGCACTGCTGGCGACATGAAGTTGGGTCGGTTTGATCAGCGGGGTTTTGTGGGCCAACTCTACGTTGTTGCGATAGACCTTGTAGTCGAAGCCGTAGTTGCGTGTCAGGTGCAGGTCACTGCTGCTGTCGAGACGTACCCGCATCCCTTCGTGGCGATTGAGCGCTTGCGCAAGCGTCTCCCCTTCATTGACCTGTAGTACGCTGGTCGGCACATTCAGCCCTTGTGCGGTGACTTGCAGGCGGGCTTTGCTGGATTCGAAGGTGGGTTTGAGCTGGGTGCCGCCGTAATACTCCTCGACCTTGGCTTCAAGGCAGAGTTCAGCCCCCGGTTTGATGTCTTTATATTTGGTCGCGAAGTCCTTGTCGTTCAGATAGACAAAGATGCCATCAGAGGTGGCTGGATTGCCATCGCCCACCGGGTCTGTCAGATAGAAACCCTTGGTCAGACTTTGGCCCAGCGTCGTCACGATACCGCGAACGTTGAAGGTGCCCGTGCTGATTTTACCGGTCACGTTACCGTTTTTGTCGGTCACGGTCTGGGTGGCCAGCGCGCTGGCGGAGCCTGTGCCCTGAATGGTCGGGATGGGAGTGAGTTGAGCCGGATCGGACGGGCAGACAAATGCCGCATGGGCGCCTGAGGATGCAAGTGCCAGCCCCACGGCCAGCGACAGCAGGGTACGAGTACCTTTCATAGGTGTTCCTTTTTTATTTTTGCCAGTGATTCCATAGCCTTGGCTCGTTGACCAAGGGCGCGCATTGTCACATTTCTGGCATGTCATACCAGTGAGCCAACGCACATTAAATGAATCTGGGAAGGTGCGGGAAAGCGTTTTTATGATCCCAGTAACGATATGATTTTTTTGATAATTCAATCAATTTTAACCCTGTGATCATGACGCTTTCGTGGCAGGGGATAATTCTCTTTGAGAATAAAGATTGAGGGGATCTTGTCGCCTTCCTATACTGGGTTCGTTCCTCACGGAACCCAGGTAAAGGGCAAACCGGCAGTGATGTCGGGGCGCAATGCTTCCGGTCTCGATCGTGGATCCAGATAGCGGGGTTTCCCTGGGTGAGGGGTTGTTTTTGTGGCAGGTCCATTGCCAGTTGTCTGCGCCCATCATGCAGGTTGCGATTGTTCTTTGCCTTGGTGACCAAGCCAAGACAAAACAAGGAAGATAACAATATGCAACAGCTCTTCAGACCCAGCAGGCTTGCCATGCTGGTCGCCCTTGCGGCTGCGCCCGCCTGGGCTCAGGCCGCTTATCCCGCCTATAAATCCGGTACTGCCTACAAGGCTGGCGATATCGTCAGCAACGTCGGTGCCCTCTACGAGTGCAAAGAATTTCCCTATTCAGGCTGGTGCGGGGCATCCCCCTATCACTATGAGCCGGGTGTCGGTGTGGTCTGGGCTGATGCCTGGAAGCCCTATGGTGGCGAGGTGCCTCCTCCTGCGCTCGGCGTGGCAGTCAGCTCACCGGCTGCCGGTGCCAGCTTCAACGAAGGAGCCAGCGTGGCGCTGGCAGTGACCCTGAGTGGCCCGGTAACGGCCTTGGTCAAGGTGGAATATCTTGTCGACGGCAAGCTGGTGGCCACGGCCAGCGCCTCGCCCTGGAGTGCCAGCTGGAGCGCCGCCGGAGTGGGGGCCCATACCCTCAAAGCTCGCGCGCTGGATAAAGATGGCAAGGTACTGAGCGAAGCGGATTCGAGCTTCAACGTCGCCGCCGTGGTGGCGCCAGAGGCGCCCAAGGCGAGCATCAGCAGCCCGGCCAATGGCGCCAAGGTGACGCTGGGTCGCAGTGTGGCGGTGAGTGGCAACGTTACCGATGCCAACAACGATGTGGCCAAAGTCGAGCTCTATGTCGACGGCAAGAAGGTGGGCGAAGATACCACTGCCCCCTGGCAGGTGAACTGGACGCCGGATGTCAAAGGCAGTGCCGCCCTCAAGCTGGTGGCTACTGACAAGACCAATCTGAGCGGCGAGTCGGCGGCGGTGACCGTCAATGTCGAGGAGGCCGCGCTGCCGCCCACCGGTGGCAACCTCTCTTGTGACATTCGCCAGATCTATCGTCCGGATGGTTACGAGTGCATGGGGGATGACCATGCCCGTCGGGTTATCGGCTACTTCACCTCCTGGCGCACTGGCAAGAACGGCCTGCCTGCCTATCTGGTGAGCGATATTCCATGGAACAAGATCACCCACATCAACTACGCCTTCGCGGCGGTGGATGAGCAGAGCCACACCATCAAGGTGGACGATGCAGCCACCAAGATGACCTGGGATGGCGTGCCGGGTGCCGAGATGGATCCTGAATTCGCCTACAAGGGCCACTTCAACCTGCTGTCGAAGTACAAGAAGCAGTATCCGGACGTGAAGACCCTCATCTCGGTCGGCGGCTGGGCCGATACGCGCGGCTTCTACACCGCCACTACCAAGGGTGACTGCTCGGTCAATACTGCCGGTATCAATACCCTGGCTGACTCGGCGGTGAGTTTTATCCGCCAGTACGGTTTTGACGGGGTCGATATCGACTACGAATACCCCACCTCGATGAAGGATGCGGGCAATCCCAACGACTTCCCGCTCTCCAACCAGTGCCGGGCCAAGCTGTTTGCCAATTACGAGGTGCTGATGAAGACCTTGCGGGCGCGGCTCGACAACGCCGGTAACGAAGATGGCCGCAAGTATATGCTGACCATCGCCTCACCGGCCTCGGCCTATCTGCTGCGCGGGATGGAGAACTTCCAGGTCACCCAGTATCTCGACTACGTCAACCTGATGACCTACGACTTCCACGGCGCCTGGAACCACTTTGTCGGTCACAATGCGGCCCTGTTCGACAACAATGCTGACCCCGAGCTCTCCCATTGGGGCGTCTATACCCAGACCCAGTTTGGCGGTATCGGTTACCTCAACGCCGCCTGGTCTGCCCACTACTTCCGCGGTGCGCTGGCGGCCGGCAAGATCAACGTTGGCGTGCCCTATTACACCCGCGGTTGGCAGGGGGTGAGCGGTGGCAGTCATGGGCTGGGTGGCAAGGCAGCCCTGCCGAGCCAGAACGAGTGCCAGCCGGGCACAGGTGGCAGCACCATTCCGTGCGGCAACGGGGCGGTCGGCATCGACAATATCTGGCATGATCTGGACAATAATGGCAAAGAGATCGGCGGTGGCGCCGTGCCCATGTGGCATGCCAAGAACCTGGAGCATGCGGCCAGCCTCGGCATCACCACATTGCCAAGTTATGGCACTGCCTGGGGTCTGGATCCCAACAATCCGGCTCACGTGATGCAGGGCAAGTATGTGCGTTACTACGATGACAAGGCTCACGCGCCCTGGCTGTGGAATGAAGAGAAGAAGGTGTTCCTCTCAACCGAAGATGAAGAGTCCATGGGCCACAAGCTCGACTACATCATCAAGCGCGGTCTGGGTGGCGTGATGTTCTGGGAGATGGCGGGTGACTACGCCTTCGATCCGGCCAAGAACGAGTACGGCATGGGCAGCACCCTGACCACCTTGGCTTACGAGAAGTTTGCCAAGGCAACTCCGTACAACACCAAGCAAAACGATCTGGCCGCGCCGAGCGCCCAGCTCGACATCCAGGTCAGCCTCTCCGGCTTTAAGGAAGGGGACTCCAACTATCCGATCAACCCGAAACTCAAGCTGATCAACAAGTCGACCCAGACCATTCCGGGCGGCGCGCGCATCGAGTTTCTGGTGCCCACCTCAACCTCTGACACCATAACGGATCAGAGTGGCATGGGCCTGAAAGTGGTGGAGAGCGGTGGCAACGACAACTCGGAAGGCATTGCGGGCGAGAAGGACTTCCACAAGGTCGCCATGAACCTGCTGGGCTGGCAGACTCTGGCACCGGGGGCCGAGATTGAAGTCGCCATGACCTACTACCTGCCCGCTGCTGGCGTGCCAAGCGGCATGCGCATCATCAGCGGCAGCCAGACCATTGGTCTCAAGGCCGAGTTCCCGACCCTGCCGGAGGCCGTGTTGGGCTCGGGTGGCGGCGAGAATCCGGGTACCAGCTGCAGCAGCCAGAACGTCAATCCGGCGGCCTACAAGGCCTATCCGAGCTGGCCGCAGGGGGATCATGCCAATGGCGGCGATCGCATCACCCATAACAAGGTAGTGTGGCAGGCCAACTGGTGGACCAGCAGCGAGCCCAAGGCAACCGATGGCAGCTGGAAGTCTGTCTGTAGCTATTGATTTTAAAATCAATGAGATAAGTGAGGCTTCGGCCTCACTTTTTTTGTCTGGTTGGTCGCTCTGGTTGAAAATGCGCCTGCCTTTCCTGGCGGGCAGCCTCTATAATAGAGTCGATTAATAATCAGATGGATATCAGCGTATGGCGAGTATATTGGATTCCGTTGATCAACGAACTCAACTGGTGGGTGAAAACCGCCTCGAGTTGTTGATGTTTCGTCTCGGCACCCGTCAGATGTTCGCCATCAACGTCTTCAAGGTACGGGAAGTGGTCAAGTTGCCCCATCTGAGCAAGATGCCGGGCTCCCATCACAATATCAGCGGGGTAGCCAATATCCGCGGTACCTCGATCCCGGTGATCAACCTGCGCAGCGCCATCGGCATGCGTCCCATGCCCATCGACAGTGAATCCAACCTCATCATCACCGAGTACAACCGCACCATTCAGGGCTTTCTGGTGGGGCAGGTGGCCAATATCGTCAACATGACCTGGAAGGATATCCTGCCGCCGCCGCGCTCCGCCGGGCGCGCCAACTACCTCACCGCCATCACCCGCATTCCCGAAGATGGAGTGGATCAGATCGTCGAGATCATCGATGTGGAGAAGGTGCTGGCGGAGATCATCACCTATGACATCCGCATCTCCGAAGAGGTGCTGGATCGGGAGATCCTGCCCGAGATGCATGGCCGCAAAGTGCTGATCGTCGATGACTCCAGCACAGCCCGGAATCTGGTGCGCGAGACCCTGGGCCAGCTTGGGCTTGAGGTGATCGAGTGTCAGGATGGTTTGCAGGCGCTGACCCTGCTCAAGGGGTGGTGCGATGCTGGCAAGAAGGTGACCGACGAGATCCTGCTGATGATCACCGATGCCGAAATGCCGGAGATGGACGGCTACCGCCTGACCCACGAGGTACGCAGCGATCCGCGTATGTCCGATCTCTTTATCACCCTCAACACCTCCCTGAGCGGCAACTTCAACGAAGCCATGGTCAAGAAGGTGGGGTGCGACCGCTTTATCTCCAAATTCCAGCCCGACTTGCTGGTCGGCGTGGCCCAGGAGCGGCTGCGTCAGGTGCTGGAAAGCTGAGAAGCTGCCTGCCGGTTATGCTAAATCAATAACAACACATCCCGCTTCGGCGGGATGTGTTGTTATTGGGTATTGGCGATGGATTGATTGAATCAAGGTGCCACGCAGAGATCGTCGACCATTCAAAACATCCGATTTTGGCGGGATATTTTGTTATGGGATATTGGTGATAGACGGCGGGCTTATTGGCTGAGCAGCGGCTCCATAAAGCGGGCGACTTTATCGCGGATTTGTGGCTGGGCCGCCGGGGTGGGATGAATACCATCGTTCATCATAAGTTCAGGGCGCAGCGCAATATCATCCATAAAGAAGGGCAGCAGCGGCAGATCGTTAGCCTGGGCCAACTCGGGAAAGATCTGTTCGAACTGGCGCAGATAGCGGGCACCGTAGTTGCGGGGCAGCTGGATTTGGGTCAACACCACACGGGTCTGTTGCTCCTTGGCGAGCGCGATCATGCTGGCCAGATTCTGGCGGGTAATGGTCGGTGCGAAGCCGCGCAGGCCATCGTTGCCCCCCAGTTCGATCAGCAGCCAGTCCGGCTGGTGCTCCTTCAGCAGAGCGGGCAGACGGGCCAGCGCCCCCTGGGTCGTTTCACCGCTGATGCTGGCATTGAGCAGGGTGTGTTTGCCCCCCTCCTCCTGCCATTTGTGGTTGAGCAGGGCAGGCCAGCTCTGCTCAACCTGCATCTGATAGCCGGCGCTCAGGCTATCTCCCAGTACCAGCAGGGTCTGGGCCTGAGCCGACGAGAGCAGGCTGCCGAGGCCAACGAACAAGGCAAACAGAATACGCACCATCAATTCAACTCCCGCTATGGATTGTCATCAAGGGATTGGAACAAAGGATACAGAGCATGAGTTCAACCCCCATTATTGTCGTCAAGGGCCTCGGCAAATCGGTTCGCCTCGGCCAGGAAAGCCTCACCATCCTTGAAGGGATCGATCTGCAAGTCAATAGCGGCGAGACGGTGGCGCTGGTCGGTGCCTCCGGCTCCGGCAAGTCCACCCTGCTGGGATTGCTGGCCGGGCTCGATCTGCCGAGTCAGGGAGATATCGAGATCCTCGGCAAATCCCTTGGCGAGCTGGATGAGGAGGGGCGGGCCCGATTGCGCGCCGAGCAGATCGGCTTTGTGTTCCAGTCGTTCCTGCTGCTCCCGACCATGACGGCGCTGGAGAATGTGATGCTGCCCGCCGAGCTGCGCGGTGAGCGGGATTGCGAACCAAGAGCCCGCGAACTGCTGGCCGCGGTCGGGCTTGGCGAGCGGTTGCACCATCTGCCGCCACGGCTCTCCGGCGGTGAGCAGCAGCGGGTGGCCATCGCCCGCGCCTTTATGACCCGTCCAAGCCTGCTGCTGGCGGACGAGCCGACCGGCAACCTCGACAGCAAGACCGGCGAGAAGGTGATAGAGCTGCTGTTTGAACTCAATCGTAAGCACGGCACCACGCTAGTGGTGGTAACCCATGACCATCAGCTGGCCGAACGCTGCCAGCGGCAAGTGGTCATGACGGCGGGTCGGCTGGATCGCGAGGTGGCCCATGATGTGGTGTAACGGGGTGAGCTGCGGGTCAGGCGGGAGATGCAAGGGATGATGCAGTGGCGATTGGGATGGCGACTGCTGCGCCGGGAAGGTTTCAGCGGCGAGCTGCGCTGGTTTGTGCTGGCGCTGGCCCTGAGCGTGGCGTGTGTCTTGAGTGTGGCATTGGTGGCGGATCGGCTCGATGCCGGACTCAAGGCGTCGGGCCGCGACTTTATCGGGGCGGATCGGGTGCTGCGCACCGCCGCCGCCCTGCCGGATGGCTGGCTAGCCCGAGCGAAACAGGATGGTTTGGCGGTGCAGACCACCGTCAGCTTCAACAGCATGCTGTTTCACGGTGATGCGTTGCAGCTCGCCTCCATTCGGGCAGTGCCCGACGGTTTTCCCTTCTATGGCAAACTCACTCTGGAACCTGCCCGTGCCCCTGCTCCCGGCGAGATCTGGCTCTCCGCCCGGGTAATGCAGCTGCTCAAGGCCAAAACGGGGGATGAGCTGGAGGTGGGCAATACGGTGCTCAAGGTGGCGGGCCTGCTTGGCGAGGAGCCGGATCAGGGCTTCAGCCCCTTCCTGCTGGCGCCGCGGGCGCTGATCCACAGTGCCGATATCGAAGCAACCGGTGCTCTGCTCCCCGGCAGTCGCCAGCAGTGGCGCTATCTGTTCAAGGGGCCGCGAGAGTCGCTGGCCCGTTACGAGCAATGGTTGTTGCCGAAATTGCAGGCCGGACAGAAGTGGATCAAACCGGATGACAGCGAATCCCAAGTGGGCCGCTCGCTGGCCAATGCCGAACGTTTCTTCCGGCTCGCCTCGCTAAGCGGGGTGTTGCTGGGGGCGTTGGCGATGGGGATTGCGGTGCGCCACTTTGCCGAGCGCCAGACCAATATGGTGGCGCTGCTCAAGACCCTGGGGGCATCCCGTCGCTCGCTCTGGCAACTGATGGGAACCCTGCTGCTGTCGCTGACGTTGATCGGTGCGCTGCTGGGTCTGGTGGCGGGCACAGCTATGCAGTGGATCACCTTGCAACTGCTGGGGGACCTGCTGCCGCCGGATCTGCCGCCCCCCTCCTGGCGCCCCTTTGCCCTGGGGGTGGCGGTGGCGCTCTTTATCACTCTGCTGCTCGCTTTTGTGCCCTTCTTGCGGCTGCTGAAGGTGCCGCCGCTGCGGGTATTGCGCCGGGAGCTGGAGGCGGGTATTCCCCCCTGGCTGGCCCTGCCGGTCGGCCTGCTCGGGCTGTTTGCGCTGGTCTGGGGCTTTACCGCCGATGTACGGCTGGCGCTGGGTCTGGTGGGTGGCATGGGCTTGCTGATGGGGCTGCTGGCCCTGCTGGCGGCCCTGATGTTGCGGCTGGGGACGAAAGTGAGCGGGCCTCATGCCTTGCGGCTGGCGCTGGCCCACCTGTCGCGCGAGCGCAGCAGCGGCCTGTTTCAGCTGGCGGGCTTTGCGTTGGCGCTGATGCTGTTTGGCTTGCTCTGGGCGGCCCGGGTCGATCTGCTGGATGAGTTTTCGGAACGTCTTCCCGTCGATGCGCCCAACCGTTTTCTGGTCAATGTGGCCGAGAACGAGCGGGAGGGGATCCTGAGCGAACTGGCGGCAGCCGGGGCCACCACTTCCGATTTCTATCCCATGGTGCGTGGCAGGCTGACCCATATCGCCGGTGAGGCGGTGGGCGAGGGGGCCAGCAGTGGCCGCGAGGGGGTCGATCGGGAGCTTAACTTCACTACCACGGCGACCCTGCCAATCGACAACAAGCTGGTGGCCGGTAAATGGCTTGCCGGGCCCGGCGAGGTGTCGGTGGATAGCGAGCTGGCCAAGCGGCTCGATATCAAGCTGGGGGACATGCTCGCCTTTACCATCGAGGGGCGCAGCTTTGGCGCCAGGGTCACCAGTTTGCGCAGCATCAAGTGGGACAACATGCGTCCCAACTTCTACATGATCTTCTCCGAGGATCTGCTGGCACCCTTCTCCCGTACCTGGCTTGGCAGCTACCGGCTGCCCGAAGCGGGGCGCACTGCCGAGGTGGAGATTATTCGCCGCCACCCCACGGTGAGCCTTATCGATGTGGATGACCTGATTGCGCGGCTCACTCAGGTCTCGGAGCAGGTGAGTAGGGCGCTGGCGCTGATGCTGGGACTGGTGACAGTGGCTGCGCTGCTGGTGCTGCTGACCCAGACTCAGGCCAGCATGGCTCAGCGTCGGCGCGAGCTGTTGCTGATGCGTACCTTGGGCGCCAGCAGCGAACTACTGAAAAAGATGCTGCGCTGGGAGCTGGTGGCCAGTGGTGCGCTGGCGGGGCTCTGTGCCGCCATGGTGGTGGAGCTCTGCTCCTTTGGCCTGCAGTGGTGGTGGTTCGAGGGGCAGTGGCAGTTCCACTGGGCCATCTGGCTCGGCCTGCCGACGCTGGGGGCACTGCTGGTGACACTGGCGGGGCAGGGGATGCAGCGTCAGCTGCTGGCTGGCACCCTGAGCGATCGGCTGCGGGGGCTGGGTCAGGGACTGTTGTAATCCTGCCAGCGCGAGCCGATGCCACTGAGTGCAATAGCGCAGCCACAATAAACAAGCAGCCCGGCCATTGGCCGGGCTGCTTGTTTATTGTGACGCTGACGAGCGGATGCCGCGAGCGGGTGTGAGTTAGCGGGGCTCGCGCAGCAGATTGACGAGGGCGCTCGACAGCTCGGGATAGCTGAAGTGAAAACCGGCCTGTTGCAGCCGTGCGGGTATCACCTTTTGTCCGGTCAGCAGCAGATCTGCCGCCTCCCCCATCACCAGTTGCAACAGCGGCGCCGGGACGAAGAAGATATGCGGGCGGTGTAGCGTCGCAGCCAGGGTCTGGCTGAACTCCCGGTTGCTGACCGGATGGGGCGCAGTGCCGTTGAAGATGCCGCTGCACTCTTCGTGATCCAGCAAGAACAGCATGGCGCGCACCAGATCCTGCACATGGATCCAGCTCATCATCTGGCTGCCCGATCCCATGGGGCCGCCGAGTCCGAGTCGGTATGGGGGGAGCATTTTGGGTAGCGCTCCCCCATCCATGCCAAGCACCAGTCCGATCCGCACGATACAGACTCGGGTTTGGCGGCTCTGGGCTTCCTGCGCCAGGGTCTCCCACTGCTGGCAGAGCTGGTGGGTAAACTCGTCGTTGGGAGAACGGCACTGCTCGTCGAGGGTTTCGGTGCCCTGTCTGCCATACCAGCCGATGGCGGAGGCGTTGATCAGCACCTTGGGCGGCGTGCTGGATAGCTTGATGAGATCCACCAGCTGCTCAGTCAACAGCCAGCGGCTATCGCAGAGCAGCTGTTTGCGCGACTCGCTCCAGCGTCCGGCGGCGATGGGTTCACCGGCCAGATTGATCACTGCGTCCACGTCATTGAGGTCATCGAGCCGGTCGAGGTTATCCAATACCTTGATATCGTGGCCCAGCAGGGAGTAAGCACGGCTCCCCTGCCTGCTCAATACCACGACCTCGTGATTGACCTTGAGATGGGCAACCAGCTTGCGGCCGATAAAGCCGGTCCCTCCGGTAATAAGAATCTTCATCGCTGCATGCTCCTGCTGCCGTTTGCTCAACTTTAATGGTGTGGCTTCCCTTCAACAAGTGAGACGTGCTTCGGGAGTTTTCTGTTTGACGTTTGTTAACTCTATCCTCTTCTTACGACATATTGTTGAACAATAGTTTGAATTGATTGATTTTTGTTGGGTGGACATTTGTTGAACAATCGCTATTATGGCGACCCTTTTCGCCTGTCCACCGAGGCTGTCACCCATTATCCGAGCATCAAAGAGGCCGCCATGCCATTTCGTCGTTTGAAACTTCGCCAGCTTTACTCGAGGATTCTCTTGGCGCTGCTGATGGGGGGCGGGATCCTGCTGCTGGGGGTTGTTGCCGTTATCTGGCAGACGGTGACGGAGACAGAGCGTGATGCCGATTCACAGTTGCAGCATGCCCGTGTGATGTTTGAGCGCTCCATCGGCCATGCCCAGCAGGCGGCCATCAATGTGAAGGGGATGCTGGGTCACTCGTGCAAGGAGGCGGCACAACTGCTGCGCGAACAGGTGGCCACGGTGCCTTATGTCCGTTCCGCCAATCTGGCTGTAGGCAGCCACATCTATTGCACCTCGCTCTATGGTGACTACGATGGCCCCTTCAATCCCGACCGCTATGTGGATGGCAGGTTGCAACTGCTGCCTGGCAATGAGGTCACACCGGATCGCCCCTTGATCGTGCTGCGTCATGAAACGGACAAGGGGAGTGTGCTGATCGGTGTAGATGGCTACTACCTGCGCAATACCCTGGAGATCTCCAGCAAGAACTCCCCGATGGCTCTGGTGGTGGGGCAGAGGGCTCTGTTTGGTTCAGGCCAGGTCGGGGCGGCGCCCTCTCCGACAGAAGAGGGTTATATTGCCCTCGCTTCGGCCGATTTCCCCTATCAGGTCGTCACCCGGGTCACGGTGCATGACTACTGGAGCCACGCATGGCGCTACTCCAGATATACCTTGTTCCTCTCTCCGTTGCTGGCGCTGCTGATTGGATTCGGCACCTTCAGGTTGATGGGGCGTAGCAGCTCACCTGCGGAAGAGCTCAAGCGGGCGTTGATCGAGGAGGAGTTTATCCCCTATCTGCAGCCGGTGGTCTCCGGTGAGGATGAGCAGTGGCGTGGTTGTGAGGTGCTGATGCGCTGGCAGCATCCCAAGCAGGGGATGATCTCGCCGGATCGCTTTATTCCGCTGGCGGAAGATAGCGGCCTGATCGTGCCCATGACCAGCTTGTTGATGGCCCAGGTGCGCGACCACTTCTCCCCTTATGCCCGCAAGCTGCCGGCAAAGTTCCATTTTTGCTTCAATATCAGCGCCAAGCACTTTCAGGATCTCGACCTGTTGGCTGACTGCAAGGCCTTTCTCGACGCGTTTAAGGACAATCCCGTTGATTTGGGGCTGGAGCTGACTGAGCGTGAACTGCTGGTAGCTGATGAGACAACCGCTCAGATGTTTGCCGAGTTGCGCAAACTGGGCGTGTTGATCTCTATCGATGACTTTGGCACCGGTCACTCCAGTCTCACCTATCTGCAACAGTTTCAGGTCGATGCAATCAAGATTGACCGGAGCTTTGTGGAGATGATCGGCACTGATGCACTCTCCAGCCATATCGTTGAAAACGTGATTGATCTGGCGAAGCGACTTGAATTGATCCTGATCGCGGAGGGGGTCGAGAAGCAGTCGCAGGCGGACTACCTGCGGGCTCGCCACGTTGACTATCTGCAAGGGTATCGTTACAGCCGCCCCATTCCGATGAAGCAGTTTTGCAAGACCCTGTTTGGCTGAACGGTTTAATGGGGAGCATAAAAAACCAGCGATCGCTCGCTGGTTTTTTTTTGATACGGTTTGGCTTGGGCGATCAGAGCATGCGCTGGAGGGCGCGGGCCAAGCGTTTGACCCCCTCTTCAATGGTCGCTTCATCGACGCAGGAGAAGCTCAGGCGCAGGGTGTTCTTGATCTCGGGGCGCACGTAGAAGGGGGCGCCGGGTACGAAGGCCACCTTCTCCTTGATCGCCTCGTCAAACAGCGCCATGGCACTGATGTGGGCTGGCAGGGTCAGCCAGAGGAACATACCCCCTTCCGGTCGGGTGTAGCTGACGCCGGGCGGGCAGTGACGGGCCAACGCGGCCTCCATGGCGGCGCGCTGGCGGCCATAGACCTCCTTGATCTTCTCCAAGTGAGCGTCGAGGGAGTTGTCGGTCAGGAAGCGGTGCAGCACCTGCTGGCTGAAGGCGTTGCTGTGCAGATCGGTCGCCTGCTTGGCGATGGTCACCTTCTTGCGCAGCCACTCCGGCATCACCATCCAGCCCAGACGGAAGGCGGGCACCACGGTTTTGGAAAACGAGCCGAGCAGCACGGTATTGTTTGGCGCCAGCTTGGCAATGGGGGGGAGATGCTCCCCTTCGAAACGCAGCTCGCCGTAGGGATCATCTTCCACCATCAACAGCTCGTGGCGCACCAGTCGCTCGGCCAGTGCCTCGCGGTTGGCACGGCTATAAGAGACACCGCTCGGGTTCTGGAAGTTGGGCACGCCGTAGAGCAGCTTGGCATTGGAGCCGCTTGCCAGCAGCGCATCCAGCGCCGCCAGGTCCAGTCCCTCTTCTTCAAGGGTGATCGGCTTGAAGGTGGGCTGGTAGACAGAAAAGGCCTGAATGGCGCCAAGGTAACCCGGCTCTTCGATGATGAGATCCTGACCCTCGTCGATCAGCACCTTGCCCAGCAGATCCAGCGCCTGCTGGGAGCCGCTGGTGATGAGGATGTTGTCCGGATTGATCTGCATGCCGTGGCGGGCCAGATAGCGGTCGGCAATATACTGGCGCAGCGGGGCGAAGCCCTCGGTCGCCGCATATTGCAGGGCGGCAGCCCCCTGTTCGCGCAGCACATCCTGACAGGCCTGATCGATCGCCTTGACCGGAAACAGGTGGGGATTGGGCAGGCCACCGGCGAAGGAGATGATCTCCGGATTGGCGGCAACTTTGAGGATTTCACGGATAAAGGAAGGCTCGACCTTCTCGAAGCGCTGGGCAAAAAACGGCTGCATAGACAATTCTCTCGGCATGTGGGCGGTCGCTCCATTCGACCGCCAGGTTATCCGTTTGTATCAGATTTCAGAAATGAGGCAATGATTGTCACAAAAATCGCCAAAAAAGGGCTGGAACGACTCTACTGCGGATTATATTGGACGGTTAGTCGGTATGGTGATGCCGGTGAGGGAGCAGGGAAGTGGATGGCCGGAATATTTGTTGCGCGAAACACTTGCGCCTTGGGCCTATCTTGGGATAATTCGCTCCCCTGTTTTCGCGGGTCGATGAAATGCCGAGCCGCGAGCGGTCCCGCTCGGGATCGAACACAAGATGTATTACCCGGATTGATGAAATAACGAGACCATTATGCCTGTGACCCAAGATGTATTTAACGAAGACGGCAAGTTCATGCGCAAGATCCGCAGCTTTGTCCGTCGCGAAGGCCGCCTGACCAAAGGGCAGGAGAAGGCCCTGGAAGAGCTCTGGCCGGTCATGGGCATCGATTTCGAGCCAAAGCAGCTCGATCTGGTCGCACTGTTTGGCCGTGAAGCACCTGTGGTGCTGGAGATCGGCTTTGGCATGGGCGCCTCTCTGGTTGAGATGGCCAAGAATGCCCCCGAGAAGAACTTCATCGGCATTGAAGTACACTCCCCGGGCGTGGGTGCCTGTCTGGGTACCGCTCAGGAAGCGGGCGTCACCAATCTGAAGGTGATCTGCCACGATGCGGTCGAGGTGCTGGAGCACATGATCCCGAACGGTTCACTCTCCTGCCTGCAGCTCTTCTTCCCGGATCCCTGGCACAAGAGCCGTCACCACAAGCGCCGCATCGTACAGCCTGCGTTTGCCCAGGATATTCGCCAGAAGCTGGCCATTGGTGGCGTGTTCCACATGGCGACCGACTGGGAAAACTATGCCGAGCACATGCTGGAAGTGATGAGCGCCGCCGAGGGTTACGAGAACACCTCTGCCACCGGTAACTGGGTGCCGCGCCCTGACTGGCGTCCGCTGACCAAATTTGAACAACGTGGCCACCGTCTCGGCCACGGGGTTTGGGATCTGATTTTCAAGCGTGTCAGCTAAGCTGGCACGTCAACACACCTAGCGTATCAACTAACTTGAGGAGCTATCATGGCCAATCGTAGCCGCCGCCTGCGCAAGAAACTGCGCGTCGATGAATTCCAGGAAATGGGTTTCGACATCAGTTTCAACTTCCCGGTCGGCACTGCCGAAGAGACCATCGATGCGGTAGTCGATGCGATGATCGATGAGGTTGTTGAACCCCGTAAACTGGCTTTTGCCGGCTCCGGTCACCTGGCCTGGGAAGGGATGATCTGCACCCAGCAACTGGGCAAGTGTACCGAAGAAGACCGCGCTGCCGTCAAATCCTGGCTGGAAGGCAAGGGGATGGAAGCCGTGGTCGTTACCGAGCTGTTCGACCTCTGGTACGGTGAACCGGCCTGATACAAGGCTGCCGCATCTGGCGCCTTGTTGTGGGTAACTGAAAAATCCCGCCGCTGGCGGGATTTTTGTCAGTGGGGATGGGATCTCCACCGCTGTTTTAGTCATGGAATCGCTTATTGCTTATGGTGTTGTCATCCGAATTACTGGCCAGCATCCTTGAAGAGGTGCGCCCGTTGCTGGGACAAGGCAAGGTGGCCGACTACATTCCGGCACTGGCTCAGGTACCGTCCGATCGGCTTGGTATCGCAGTCTGTACCGTCGAGGGGGAGCTGTTCACCGCCGGTGACGCTTTTGAACCCTTCTCCATCCAGAGTATCTCCAAGGCCCTGAGCCTGACCCTGGCACTCACTCTCTATCAGGAGGAGGAGATCTGGGCCCGGGTTGGCAAGGAGCCCTCCGGCCAGCCCTTCAACTCGCTGGTGCAGCTCGAGTTCGAGCAGGGAATTCCCCGCAACCCCTTTATCAATGCCGGGGCGCTGGTGGTGAGCGATCTGCTGGAGACCCGCCTCACTGCGCCCCGTCAGCGTACCCTTGAGCTGGTGCGTCGCCTTTCCGGCAATCCGGCCATCATGGCGGATCAGGTGGTCGCCCGCTCCGAATATCAGCACTCTGCCCGCAACGCCGCCATCGCCTATCTGATGAAGGCCTACGGCAACTTCGAAAACGAAGTGGACAAGGTGCTGCAAAGCTACTTCAATGCCTGTGCCATTCGCATGAGCTGCGTCGATCTGGCGCGGGCATTCATCTATCTGGCCAACCGTGGAGTGCCACTGGGCGAGAGCGTGCCGCTGCTGCCCGCCCGCACCACCAAACAGGTCAACGCCCTGCTCGCCACCTGCGGTCTCTATGACGAGGCGGGCGATTTTGCCTATCGGGTCGGCATGCCGGGCAAATCGGGTGTCGGCGGCGGTATCATCGCCCTGATCCCGGGCGAGCTCTGCGTCTGTGTCTGGTCGCCCGAGCTCAACAAAGCTGGCAACTCGCTGGCGGGCACGGCGGCGCTGGAGCTGCTGGCCGAGCGGCTGGGTCGCTCCATTTTTTAACCTTGTTCACTATGAATCGAGAAATCACCATGAAACGACATCTTCGCTTCCTGCAGGCCGCGCTGGCGACCTTACTGCTCTGGTGTGCCCTGCCCGCCGTGGCAGGGGAGTTGCCACCGCTCTCGCTGGCCGATGCCAAGGCCAAACAGGCTGTCATCCTGGATACCCGCGCCAGCTACTTCTATCAGGGGTGGCCGATGGAAGGGGAGAAGCAGGGCGGCCATGTGGCGGGCGCCGAGAACCTCTCTGCCGAGTGGAAATACAGCGATGAAGAGTGGCCAAAGGCCCTCGAGATCAAGGGACTGAAGGCAGATCGTCCGGTTGCCCTCTACGGTGCGTCCCGCGAAGTGGCCGAGGTGGCCCGTCTGCTGCGCAAGCAGGGGATCAAGCAGCTGTTCGAGCTGCAAGGGTGGCAAGCCGCACCGCGCGAGTCGCTGGCACGCTGGCAGCAGCTGGTCTATCCGCGCTGGTTGGCGGATCTGCAAGAGGGCAAGCCGGTTGCCGCGGCGCCCAAGGGTGACTGGAAGCTGTTTGAAGTGGATTGGGGTTCACCCAAGGCCTACCTCATCAGCCACATCCCGGGGGCCGGTTATATCGATACCAACAGCCTCGAAGAGGAGCCGCTGTGGAACAAGGTCTCTGACGAAGCGCTCAAGAAGCTGCTGCTGGATAACGGCATCCGTCACGACACCACCGTCATCCTCTATGGTCGCAACACCATGGCGGCTGCCCGTGCCGCGCACCTGATGATGTATGCGGGGGTGGAAGATGTACGCCTGCTGGACGGTGGTCTGGATGCCTGGTTTATCCAGCACCTGCGTACCGAAACCGGTCTGCCCAACAAATATGAGCCGGTGAAGGAGTTTGGCGTGGCCATTCCCGCTCACCCCGAGTACTACACCACGCTAAGTCAGGCGAAAGAGCTGCTCAAGAAGCCCGATAGCGCCCTGGTCAGCGTGCGTACCTGGGACGAGTTTGTCGGCAACACCTCAGGTTACAGCTACATCAAGCCGAAGGGCGATATCCCGGGGGCCAAGTGGGGTCATGGTGGCGTTGATGCCAACAGTATGAGCGACTTCCACAACCCGGACGGCACCATGAAGCCGGCCCGCGAGATCCTCGCCATGTGGGAGCAGTGGAACATCGAGCCAACCCAGCAGGCGGCGTTCTACTGCGGTACCGGCTGGCGCGCCTCCGAGGCCTTCTTCTACGCCTGGCTGATGGACTGGAAACAGATCAGCGTCTATGACGGCGGTTGGTACGAGTGGAGTTCCGATCCCAAGAACCCGACCGTGACCGGTGAGCGTCAGCCTGCCAAGTCCTGATTACGTGCTTGCGCTGAAAAGAAGAGGCCGGACAGAGATGTCCGGCCTTTTTCATTGCGCTCGCCACCCGGCCAGATAACTAGGCTAAGTCGCTGATTATTGACGGCGATCCCGCTTTGCTCATCGCGCCATCCCGTGCCGTGCGATTGAACTAGGCTTCAAGAAACATCCTCGTGGTGAGGATGATCGCAGAAGAGGCCGCAATGAAAAAACTGATGATGATCCTGGTGTGTACCCTCGGGCTGGTGGCATGCAGCTCCCAATACATCATGAGCACCAAGGATGGCAAGATGATCACCACAGAGAGCAAACCCAAGCTGGACGAGAGCACCGGCATGTATCGCTATTACGATCATGAAGGGCGCGAGGTAATGATCAAGAAAGATGACGTGACCCAAATTATGGAACGCTAAGCGCTCTCTTGCCGCAAGGGCCGCTATCTGCGGCTCTTCTCTTTTTGCCGAAAAGTCGTGCTGTTTTCTCTGTTGATCCCCGCACATTCGCAGCAAATTCAGCCGTGATACAGCTTCCGTTATGGTTTAACCCTTATCATCACACTCCATTTTTTATTGGAGGTGTTATGTCCTTGATGTCTATCTGGAATTCCCGTTTTTCTGCACGCAGCTTGCTGGGTGGTGTCTTGCTGGTGGTGGCGTCAGCCAGCCATGCCGGTGACGATCAGTTCACGCTGGGGCGGACTATTTTGCTGGGAGCCGGTGATCATGGTGCGACAATTCCTTTGGTGGTTTGCCGTCAGACCAAATATATCAAGGTGAAGGCGGAGCGTGATTTGACCCTGGATCGGGTGGTGGTGACCTATGGTGGTGATCGTACCAAGACCATTCGTTTCGATCGGGAAATGAGCAGTGATAAAGAGACCGAGTGGAAATCACTGGGCTCGCGCCGTTGTGTGAAAAAAATCGAAGTGTACGGTAATTCAGAGCGCAGCAAAGCGGGCGTAAAAGTATTCGGCCGCAAATAATTGATGCGGTTTTTCTGCGCAAACAGATGAGTTAAAAATAATGGCGAGCCGTGGCTTGCCATTATTTTTTATGGCCGGGTTCGCTATTTTTTCGGCCGAAACGGCTTGATGACAGTTTCATCGCACTCGAGATTCGGCCCTTCCATCAAATCGATACAGTAGGGGATGGCGGGGAAAACTGCATCCAGACATTCGCGGATTGATTTGGGCTTGCCCGGCAGATTGACGATCAGGGTATCGTCGCGCAGCCCGGCAGTCTGGCGCGAAAGAATGGCGGTCGGCACAAATTTGAGGGATTCGGCCCGCATCAGCTCGCCAAAGCCCGGCATCATGCGATCACACACCGCCTCGGTCGCTTCCGGCGTGACATCCCGCTTGGCCGGACCGGTGCCGCCTGTGGTGACGATGAGACAACACTGCTCCTCATCCGCCAGCCGGATCAGGGTCGCTTCAATCTGCTCCTGCTCATCGGGGATCACCTGATAGACAGGTTCCCACTCCGAGGTCAGATAGGCGTTCAGGGTGTCGATGATGGCCTTGCCGGAGAGGTCTTCATAGATGCCCGCGCTGGCGCGATCGCTGACGGTGACGATACCGATTTTTGCCTTGCTCATGGTCTGCTCTTGAATGTCCGATAAAAGTGGCAATTAAAATAACATAATCAGTGAGATATGTTAAACCGTCAGGAGATGACGCGGGTCGGTGAGGGAAGAATAAAGTGTCGAATGAAGCAAAATAAGGCCACCCGGATTTTTATTTGCAATAAAAAACAGAAAATCACAACCTAAAATGTATAAGTGTTTTATCTCGCCTGAATTAAAAACAATCGCTTGTTTCAAAACACAATTAAAATAGATAGACACCTTCGTAATGACCATTGTCCGGTTTAGTCGCCAGTGGATGGATTGAACCCTTTTTAGCCGCGTCGTATATACAGATTTATATGGCTGGGACGTGATGGTGTGGTACCGCAGTGTGTTGCCAGCAATAGTCGCCAAGGAGGGCATATGGAGTTGCCTGATTTTGACACCCTGAAGGAGTTGGCTGCGAGTGAGCCCTCCCGGCTGGATGCGATTCTGGAGCAGCAGATCGACCAGTTGATGGCCCGAGCGAGCCCGGATCAGCAGCGCCGTCTGCGCGGGTTGCAGTTCAAGATTGATGGTCAGCGCCGGCTGGCGAAAAACAATCTTGATAGCTGTATCCGGATTACCAACATGATGCGGGAATCTTTTTATTTGATGCGCAGCGAAATGAGCCAGTTCAGGGAAGAGGGGGACCCTCCGCCTGAAAGCGATGGCAGTGGTAAAATAATCCGTCTGGCGGACTATCAACGTCGCAAATAATCTGCAATAACCCCCTTGGTTGATATTTCAGCCAAATCGGTGAGGCCATGATAAAGGGAATTGCTGGCGCCCTGATTGTTATGGTTTTTAATGTTAGTCGTAATGTATTTGTGATGTAATCTCTTTTCTCCTTCTTGTAATAACTTATTAGTCAGGTTGTGATAGGGGTGGATGAATAACAGTAAAAGTTAGGCTAATATGGCCGAAATTTTTATTGCTACGACTCGAAGGGATTATGAGAAGTATCACACCAAGACGGGTGTTGTCGCGGGAGCAACAGACAGAGATCACCCGCATTATCGTCAAGGTGGGTCAGATGTTGGCCCAGTTCGGGGCGGAGAGCCGGATCATCGAGCAGACCACGGTGCGGCTGGGGATGGCGCTGGGGCTGGAGAGTGTCGAGATGGCCATCTCTTCCAGTGCCATCGTGCTCACCAGCCTCTATCAGGGGGGCTGTGTTACCACTACCCGGCGGGTGCGCGAACATGGCATCAACATGCAGGTGGTGTGCGAGATCCAGCGGATCTGCATCATGGCGGAGAAAGAGCTGATCGGTGCCCGTGAAGTGCGCCAGCGCCTCGAGGCCATCGTCCCCTTTCACTATCACCCCTGGCTGGTGGTCCCCATGGTGGGGCTCTCCTGTGGTGCCTTTAGCCTGCTGTTTGGCGGTGACTGGCCTATCTTCCTGGTGACCTGCTTCTCGTCTGCCGTGGCGATGCGGGTGCGCCAGCTGATGGCCCGCCATCACCATAGCCCGCTCATCAATTTTGCCGCCACCGGCTTTATCGCTACTTTGCTCTCCTCCAGCGCCACCTTCTTCAACTGGGGTGACCAGCCTTATCTCGCCATGGCGGCCAGCGTGCTGCTGCTGGTGCCGGGCTTTCCGCTGATCAATGCAGTCTCCGACATGGTGAAGGGCTACTTCAACATGGGCTTGGCCCGCTGGGGGACCGCGACCCTGCTGACCATCAGCGCCGCCATAGGTATCATTTTGGCCATGTCGGTCACTGGGATCTGGGGGTGGAAAGTATGATGGATTTGCTCTGGCTACTGGCCAAGGATGCCTTCTGGTCCTCCATTCCGGCGGTGGGGTTTGCCATGCTGTTCAACGTGCCACCACGGATGCTGAAGTATTGCGCCATGGGCGGCGCGCTGGCCCACAGCCTGCGTACCCTGCTGATCCACTATGGCATGCCCATCGAGTGGGCAACGCTGGCGGCGGCGACTACGGTCGGCTTTGTCTGCGTCTACTGGTCGCGCCGTCTGCTGGCGCCGCGTCCGGTGTTCAGCGTTGCCTCCATCATTCCGATGATCCCGGGCAGCTATGCCTTCAAGACCATGATCGCGGTGGTGGAGCTCAACATCAACGGCGTGACCATGGAGTTGATCCAGAGTGCGGTGGAGAACGGCCTCAAGGCGCTCTTTATCGTCGGTGCCCTCAGTTTCGGTTTGGCGATCCCCTCTCTGGTCGTGTACCGTAACCGCCCCATAATCTGACAGACGGTGAGAGGCCCCATGAAGATTTCCATGATTGCCGCCATGGCCCACGACAGGGTGATCGGCAAGGACAACCAGATGCCCTGGCATCTGCCTGCCGATCTGGCTCACTTCAAGCGTGTCACCCTCGGTAAACCGGTATTGATGGGGCGCAAGACCTTCGAATCCATTGGTCGGCCGCTGCCCGGACGGCGCAATCTGGTGATCAGCCGCAACCCCGGCTATCAGGCCGAGGGCATTGAGGTGGTGCGCTCCGTCGAGGCGGCGCTGGCGCTGTTGGCAGGCAGCTCGGTGGAGGAGTTGATGGTGATTGGTGGCGGTCATCTCTATGCCGAGATGTTGCCGAGCGCGGATTGCCTCTATCTGACGCAAATCGATCTAGCGGTGGAGGGGGATACCCGCTTCCCTGCTTTTGACGATGGTCAGTGGCAACGGATTGGGTGCGAGAGCCATCCTGCCGATGAAAAGAACCCGCACCCCTATAGCTTCGAGACCTGGCAGCGCTGCTGACGGACGAATGCTAATGGGCAAAGAACAACAAGGGCATCTTCGGATGCCCTTGTTGTTCTGTTGGGTTTTCAAGACGGGATTAGATGCCTGAGCCGTCGTTCTCGCCATTTTCCTCGTGCAAACCGCACTCGCGCTTGAGGCCGAAGAAGCGGGTCTGCTCCTCGCTCATGCCCGGCTCCCACTTGGCGGTGGTGTGGACATCGCCCACCGACAGGTAGCCCTGCTCCCACAGCGGATGGTAGGGGAGGTCGAACTCCTTGAAGTAGTAGAAGACGTCCTTGTTGCTCCAGTCGATCACCGGCAGGAACTTGAAGCGGCCGCGCTGGATGCCCAGCACCGGCAGCTTGCCACGGCTGCCGGACTGCTCCCGGCGCAGGCCGGAGAACCAAGTCTGGGCCCCCAGCTCACGCAGGGCGCGGTCCATCGGCTCCACCTTGTTGAGCTGGTTGTAGCGGGTGATCCCCTCCACCCCCTGCTCCCACAGGAGGCCAAATCGCGCCTCCTGCCAGGCAGGGCTGAGCTCGGCCCGATAGATCTTCAGGTTGAGCGCGAGGCGCTCGGTCAGCTCGTCGATGAAACGGTAGGTCTCCGGGAACAGATAACCGGTATCGGTCAGCACCACGGGCACGTCGGCCCGCTCGCGGCTTACCAGATGGAGCATCAGCGCCGCCTGAATGCCGAAGCTGGATGAGAGCACATGCTCCCCCGGCAGATTTGCCAGGGCCCAGCGCACTCGCTCGGGGGCACTCATGGTATCCAGCTCCCGGTTGAGGGGGACCAGCGCCTCGACTTGCTCCTCACGGCCGAGGGCTAGCAGCGCCTGCAGGTCAAGGCGGCCATCTTCAGTGACATTAAGCGGCAGATTAAGCGGCATAGAAGTCCCTCGCAGAATCGATAACGGGCGCAATCACCCCAACCCGGATCACGAAGTCGCCGAAGCACTCACCCTGATTTCGCTCGGTGGCCCAGCGGCCGATCAACGCGTCCAGTTCGGCCAGGATCTGCGGCTCGGTGATGTTCTCCTGATAGAGGCGCGGAATGCGGGTGCCTTCCAGGTTGCCCCCCAGATGGAGGTTGTAGCGGCCAGGCGCCTTGCCCACCAGACCCACTTCCGCCAGCATGGCGCGGCCGCAGCCGTTGGGGCAGCCGGTGACCCGGAAGATGATGGCGTCATCTGCCAGCCCATGTTTGGTTAGCAAGCCCTCGATGTCGGTGACAAACGCCGGCAGCATGCGCTCGGCCTCGGCCATCGCCAGCGGGCAGGTGGGCAGGGCCACACAAGCCATGGACTGCTTGCGCTGCTCGCTCACGCCATCATCCAGCAGGCCGTATTGGCGCGCCAGCCCTTCGATGCGGGCTTTCTCGCTGGCAGGTACCCCGGCGATGATCAGGTTCTGGTTGGCGGTCAGGCGGAAGTCACCCTGATGCACTTTGGCGATCTCCAGCATGCCGGTCTTGAGGGGCTTGCCCGGGAAGTCCAGCAGGCGGCCATTCTCGATAAACAGGGTGAGGTGGTGCTTGCCGTCGATCCCCTCGACCCAACCGAAGCGATCGCCCCGGCTGGTGAACTCATAGGGGCGAACCGGCCCGAACTGGATGCCGGCGCGGCTTTCCACCTCGGCCTTGAAGGCCTCCACTCCCACGCGTTCGAGGGTGTACTTGGTCTTGGCGTTCTTGCGGTTGACCCGGTTGCCCCAGTCGCGCTGGGTGCTGACCACGGCGGCCGCCACCTCCAGTACGTGGGAGAGCGGAATAAAGCCAAAGTCGCTCGCCTTGCGCGGGTAGGTGCTGGTGTCGCCGTGGGTCATGGCGAGCCCGCCGCCCACCAGCACGTTGAAGCCCACCAGCTTGCCATGCTCGGCAATGGCCACGAAGTTGAGGTCGTTGGCGTGGATATCCACGTCGTTATGAGGCGGGATCACCACAGTGGTCTTGAATTTGCGCGGCAGGTAGTTGGAGCCCAGGATCGGCTCCTCGTCCTGTCCCAGTTTTTCACCGTCCAGCCAGATTTCCACGTAGGCGCGGGTCTTGGGCAGCAGATGCTCGGAGATCTTCTTGGCCCACTCGTAGGCCTCCTGATGCAGCTCGGACTCCACCGGGTTGCTGGTGCAGAGTACGTTGCGGTTTACGTCGCCTGCGG
Source organism: Aeromonas sp. R1-2 (assembly GCF_040908505.1). Classification (NCBI taxonomy): domain Bacteria; kingdom Pseudomonadati; phylum Pseudomonadota; class Gammaproteobacteria; order Aeromonadales; family Aeromonadaceae; genus Aeromonas; species Aeromonas sp. R1-2. The sequence continues at coordinate 145,423 of NZ_JBFODU010000012.1, forward strand.
TGGCGATGGAGTCGATGCCGGTGCTGTTGAGGGTCTGGTGCATCAACTTGATGTCACGCTTCAACACCCCGTGGAACTGGAAGGTCTGACGGGTGGTCAGGCGGATGCTGCCGTAGAGGCTGTGCTCTTCGGCGAACTTGTCGATGATCTGCCACTGGGCCGGGGTGATGATCCCACCCGGCAGGCGGGCACGCAGCATGACGTTGTGCAGCGGCTCCAGCTTCTGGGCGGCGCGCTCCGGGCGGATGTCGCGGTCATCCTGCTGGTACATGCCGTGAAAGCGGATCAGCTGGAAGTTGTCGCCGTTAAAGCCGCCGGTGAGCGGGTCCTGCAGATCTTGCTCTATGGTGCCGCGCAGGAAGTTGCTCTCGCGCTTGAGGCGCTCGTTGTCGGCCAGCGGCCCTTCGACCGGTCCCGCTTTTGGGTGAGAAAGAGGTTGTTTGCTCATCAATAGACATCCCTTTGATAACGTTTGGCACGACGTAATTCGCTCAAATACTCTTCTGCTTCCTCACGGCTCTTGTGACCGTGTTCGGCAATCACTTCCAGCAGGGCCTCCTGCACATCCTTGGCCATCTTGTTGGCGTCACCACACACATAGAAGTGAGCGCCTGCTTCCAGCCACTGGTAGAGCTCAAGCCCTGCCTCGCGCAGGCGGTCCTGCACATAGATCTTGTTGGTCTGATCCCGGCTGAAGGCTAGCGAGATCTTCGACAGCAGCCCCGATTTCACATAACGCTGCCACTCCACCTGATAGAGGAAATCCTGGGTAAAGTGGGGGTTGCCGAAGAAGAGCCAGTTCTTGCCTTCCGCGCCCTGAGCTTCCCGCTCCTGTATAAAGGCGCGGAACGGGGCGATGCCGGTGCCCGGGCCCACCATGATGACGGGGGTATCGGGATTGGCGGGCAGGCGGAAGTTGTCGTTGTGCTCGATGAATACCCGCACCTCGCCATCCTCAATCAGCCGATCCGCAAGATAGGAGGAGGCTGCGCCAGAGCGCACTGTGCCATCTTCCTGTGGGTAGCGCACCACGCCGACGGTCAGGTGCACCTCCTCTTCCACTTCGCTCTGGGCGGAGGCGATGGAGTAGAGGCGCGGGGTGAGGGGTCGCAGCAGGCTGGCCAGCTGCTCGGCCGTGAGCGCGGTCGGGAAGCGTTTCAGTACATCCACCACTTGGGCAGAGGCCACCAGTGCATTGACCTGGGCCTTGTCGCCAGCCAGATCTTTGAGCGCTGCGTTCTCCGATATGTCAGCGAGCCCTGTGATAAAGCCGCCGTGCAGCCGGGTCAGTTCGAAGTGACTGGTCAGTGCGGTGTGCAAGCTGCCGTGGGCCGTGGCTTCATCACCGGAGAGGCCGGTCAGGGCCAGCACTTCCCCCACCAGGTCGGCGTCATTGTCGAACCAGACACCGAGGGCATCCCCCGGCTGATAGGTGAGGCCAGAGTCGGCCAGATTGATCTCGATATGGCGGATATCCTTGGTGGAATCCCGGCCGGTGATCTTCTGATTGACCGACAGGCGGGCAGGGAAGGGGTTCTCCTTGCTGTACGGGCTGTGGCCAACCGCCTGCTGCACCGCGCTGGTCACGCTGCTGCTGGCCGCTCCGGTAGAGAGGGTCGTGGCAATGGCGTTGAGTGCCTGCTCGCTCCAGCTCTTGGCCGCATCCTGATAATCCACATCGAGGCTCGCGAGCTCATAAATCCGCTCGGCCCCTGCTTTGGCGAGGAAGTCGTCAAAATCTTTGCCGGTCTGGCAGAATAATTCGTAGGAGCTGTCACCCAGCCCCAGTACCGCGAACTTGAGGCCGTCCAGCTTGCCAATCTTGCCTTTTTTAAGTTGCTCGAACAGATCGACGGCGCTTTCAGGTGGTTCACCCTCCCCGTAAGTGCTCACTACCACCAGCAGGTGGCTCTCTTTCTTGAGCTGCTTGGGTTTGTAGTCGGCCATCGATGTGAGGGTGACGGGTAGGCCGCGGGCCTCGGCCTGCGCCTTGATGGCAGTGGCGACGCCTTTAGCGTTGCCGGTCTGGGAGCCGTAGAGAATGGTCAGGCTGCCGCTGGGAGCCGCGACTTCTGCGCCTGCGGTCGCAACGGGCTGGACGCCCGCCTGGGAGAGGCCGTAGAGATATCCGCTCACCCAGGCCAGTTGCTGGGTATTGAGGGTCGAGAGTACCTGACCCAGCTGACGTTGCTGCTCGTCAGAGAGGGGGGAGAGGTTGAATGGGGAATCCTTCAATTGCATCACACGCGTCTTCCATGGTCTGATTTTTGGCCAGATTAAAGGGCGTGTTGGATAACAACAAAGAATAAAAATATCTTCTTTATTCCATTATTGAATTTATAAAGTGATTTGGCGGTAAAGGAGATAGAAAAACGCCCCGCAGTTGCGGGGCGTGTTTATTGGCTATCACGCTCGGGATTGACCCAAGGGATGTAGCTAACTTCTGCGGGCCTTATTTCTGCGGACGCAGGGCCGGGAACAGAATGACGTCACGGATGGTGTGGCTGTTGGTGAACAGCATGACCAGACGGTCGATACCGATACCCTGACCGGCAGTCGGCGGCAGGCCGTGTTCCAGTGCGGTGACGAAGTCTGCGTCGTAGAACATGGCTTCGTCGTCGCCTGCTTCTTTCTGATCAACCTGATCCTGGAAGCGCTTGGCCTGATCTTCTGCATCGTTCAGCTCGGAGAAGCCGTTGGCCAGCTCGCGGCCACCGATGAAGAATTCGAAGCGGTCGGTTACATCCGGGTTCACGTCGTTGCGACGGGCCAGCGGAGATACGGCAGCCGGGTACTCGGTGATGAAGGTCGGTTGCAGCAGCATGTGCTCCACGGTCTCTTCGAAGATCGCGGTGATCACGTGGCCCAGCTCCCAGCCCTTCATCAGCTCGATGTGCAGACGCTTGGCAACGGCCTTGGCGCTCTCGAGGGTAGCCAGATCGTCCAGAGTTACATCCGGATTGAACTTCAGGATGGACTCGACCATGGTGAGGCGCTGGAACGGCTGACCGAAATCGATGGTCAGGCCCTCTTCGCCCTCTTTGGCGTAACGGATCTTGGTGTCGCCCAGAATGTCCTGTGCCAGGGTGCGCAGCAGCTCTTCGGTCAGGTCCATCAGATCGATGTAGTCGGCGTAGGCCATGTAGAACTCGATCATGGTGAACTCGGGGTTGTGACGAACCGAGATACCTTCGTTACGGAAGTTGCGGTTGATCTCGTAGACACGCTCGAAACCACCGACCACCAGACGCTTCAGGTAGAGCTCCGGAGCGATACGCAGGTACATGTCGATGTCCAGCGCATTGTGGTGAGTGACGAACGGACGCGCGGAGGCACCACCCGGGATGACTTGCATCATCGGGGTTTCCACTTCCATGAAGCGCTTTTCGTTGAAGAACTTGCGGATACCGGCAACCACCTGGGTGCGGATCATGAAGGTCTTGCGGGACTCTTCGTTGGCGATCAGATCCAGGTAGCGCTGGCGGCAGCGAGCTTCCTGGTCGGTCAGGCCTTTGTGCTTCTCGGGCAGCGGACGCAGCGCCTTGGTCAGCAGGCGGATATCGGAAACGTGAACGGAGAGCTCACCGGTCTGGGTCTTGAACAGGGTACCTTCGACACCCACGATGTCGCCCAGATCCCACTTCTTGAACTGCTCGTTGTAGAAACCTTCCGGCAGGTCGTCACGGGTGACGTAGACCTGGATCTTGCCGGCCATGTCCTGCAGGGTGGCGAAAGAAGCCTTGCCCATGATCCGGCGGGTCATGATGCGACCGGCAATCTTCACCCGTTTACCCAGGCTCGTCAGCTCCTCGGCGCTTTTGTCGTCGAACTCTGCGTGCAGATCGCCAGAGAGGCTGTCGCGACGGAAGTCGTTGGGGAAAGGATTACCCTGGGCGCGCAGGGCGGCCAGCTTGGAACGACGCTCGGTCATCTCGTTGTTGAGTTCGAGAGTTTGGTCGACTTCCGGAGTGATGGTTTGTTCAGACATGGTGATTCCTGCTTGTTTACAGACCTGATTTCAGGCTGGCTTCGATAAACTTGTCCAAGTCACCGTCGAGCACCGATTGGGTATTACGGGTTTCGACGCCGGTGCGCAGATCCTTGATACGGGAGTCATCCAGCACATAGGAACGGATCTGGCTGCCCCAACCGATATCAGACTTGGTCTCTTCCAGGGCTTGTTTCTCAGCGTTCTGCTTCTGAATTTCCAGCTCGTAGAGCTTGGCTTTCAGCTGCTTCATACACTGGTCTTTGTTTTTGTGCTGGGAACGGTCGTTCTGGCACTGTACCACGACACCGGTCGGAACGTGGGTAATACGCACCGCGGATTCGGTTCGGTTAACGTGCTGACCACCGGCACCGGAGGCGCGGTAGACGTCGATCCGCAGATCCGCCGGGTTGATCTCGATATCGATATCGTCGTCGATCTCGGGGTAGACGAACACAGAACAGAAGGAGGTGTGACGACGGCCACCGGAATCGAACGGGGACTTGCGAACCAGACGGTGTACGCCGGTTTCGGTACGCAGCCAGCCGAACGCATATTCGCCGGTGAACTTGATGGTGGCGGATTTGATACCGGCCACGTCGCCTTCGGAGCATTCAATCAGCTCGGGCTTGTAGCCGTGGGCATCGCCCCAGCGCAGGTACATGCGCAGTACCATGTTGGCCCAATCCTGTGCTTCGGTACCACCGGAGCCGGACTGGATGTCGATATAGCAGTCGGAGCCGTCGTGCTGACCGGAGAACATGCGGCGGAACTCGAGATCCACCAGCTTGGCTTCCAGCTGTTCGGATTCGGCGATGGCTTCGTTGAAGGTCTCTTCGTCTTCCCCTTCCACGGCCAGGCTCACCAGCATCTCGACGTCATCCACGCCCTGGGTCAGGGTGTCGATGGTGCCGACCACGTTTTCCAGCGCAACGCGCTCTTTGCCCAGCGCCTGTGCGCGCTCGGGTTCATTCCATACGTCCGGCTGTTCCAGCTCGGCGTTGACCTCTTCTAGACGCTCTTTCTTGGCGTCATAGTCAAAGGTACCCCCTAAGAAGCTCGGTCCGCTCAGACAGCTCCTTAAGTTTATTTAATACGGGATTAACTTCGAACATCGTGAAAACTCTCAGGGTCGATGTGATTTAAAAACGGGATATTCTAGCCAATTGTGGAAGGAATAAACAGGGTTGCCTTGGCTTGTGCGGCTCATGCCGTCAATTTCTGGTGCACTTTTCTCCACCTCGGTAGAAAATATCGCCCGCAGACCCATTTTCAGGTTCAGTTTTGGCCATTCGGGTCGCTAATGACTACGTGTAGTGTTGTGCAATTTAGGGAAAAACCCGCTCCTCACCTCAATAAGAAGAACACATGATGAAAAACCTGTCACTCAAGCAGAAGATACTGTTGTCAGTGGTGATCGCCCTTTCGTTGGTGATTTTGTTGCTCTCCTGGCAGAGCTATAGCAGCCAGAAATCCCTGTTGCTGCAAGGCAGCCAGGAGCAGTTGCAACGGCTGGGTACCCAGCAGACCGAGCGTGTCAGCGACTGGCTCGCAGCACGTCGTGACGTGATCCAGGCGCTCGGCAACAAGGCCGGTGCAGACCCCCTCAATGCCTTGCAACAGGCACAAGTTTCCGGCCGTTTCCAGCTCACTTATTTCGGTGAGAGCAGCGGCAAGATGAATGACTCCGATCCCTCCATCAACCGCGATGGCTACGACCCGCGCTCCCGTGGCTGGTATCAGGAGGCGATGAGCAAAGGTGGCCTGATTGTCACCAAGCCCTATCTCGATGTGGCTTACAACATCATGGTGGTGACCCTGGCCCAGCCGGTTTCTGGCGGGGTAGTCGGTGGTGACCTCTCCATCGCCTCGCTGGTGGAAGACGTGACCAAGATGCAGCTGCCTGCCGACGGCTTCGCAATCATGATGCATAAAGATGGCACCATCATCGCCTACAAGGATGCCGCCAAGGCGATGAAACCGGCCAGCGAGATCGACAACGATCTGACCAACGCGCTGATCGAGCAGAGCAAGTCGAGCAAGGATCTGGTTCCTGCCTACTTCGACAACGAAGGTCGCGACAAGCTGCTGTGGGCAGCTGATATCCCCGACACGGATTGGGAACTGGTGCTGGTGCTGGACAAGGCCGCGCTGGAAGCGCCGCTCTCCTCCCTGCTGATGACCCAGCTGGGGATGGCGCTGCTGGTGCTGGTGGGTAGCATCCTCGCTATCTCCTGGCTGGTAAGCATGCTGCTTGGCCCGCTCACCAAGGTATCCCAAGCGCTGGCACGCATTGCCGATGGCAACGGCGATCTGACCCAGCGCATCAAGATCGACGCCAACGACGAAGTGGGCCAACTGGCCAACAGCTTCAACCGTTTCGTCGGCAGTCAGCATCAGCTGATCGGCAATATCCGCCAGCTGGCCAACGAGTTGAACGCCGATGCCGAGCGCAGTCTGGTGACCAACCAGGCCGCGGTGGACGAGCTGCAGCGTCAGCAGCAGGAGGTGACCATGGTCGCCACGGCAGTCACCGAGATGGCGAGCGCCACCATGGAGATCGCCGGCAACGCCGAGAACACCGCCGCCGCTGCCCAGCAATCTGCCCAGAGCAGTGAGCAGGGCAAGATGCTGGTCAACAAGACCCGCCAGTCTATCAATGGTCTGGCTGAAGAGGTGGGGCAGGCGACCGAGGTGATCGGCGAGCTGAGCCGTCACGCGCAGGCCATCACCAGCATCCTCTCCACCATTCAGGGGATTGCCGAGCAGACCAACCTGCTGGCGTTGAACGCAGCCATCGAAGCTGCCCGTGCCGGTGAGCAGGGTCGTGGTTTTGCGGTGGTAGCTGACGAGGTGCGGGTGCTGTCGCGCCGTACCCAGGACTCCACCCAGCAGATCCAGTCCACCATCGAGACCCTGCAACAGACCACTGCCCGTGCGGTGAGTCTGATGCAGACCAGTCAGGGGCTAGCGGACAACAGCGTGCAGGATGCCGATCAGGCGGTGCGCGCGCTGGAAGAGATCACCAGCGCCATCTCCCTCATCTCCGACATGGCGGGTCAGATCGCCACTGCCGCCGAGGAGCAGACCCAGGTGACCGGCGAGATCACCCAGAACACCACCGCCATCAAGGATGTGAGTGACGAGATCACCGCATCTGCCATGCGCGATCTGGATCAGGCCCACAGCCTTAAAGGGCGTGCTGCTGACCTGAATCAGCAGGTGTCGACCTTTATCCTGTAAGGTGCAACTCACGGCCTGTTCCGGCTGAGATAAACAAGCCCCGCACTCTGTCGAGTGCGGGGCTTTTTGTTGTTCGGGGGAGTGCGGGATGTGGGGGTTCCGGGTTGCTTGCGGGTCACCCAGGTGGCGGATACGAGCCCCGGCTCTGCCTGCGTCAGCTGGCGAGTAGAGAACTAACAAAGAGCCCACCGAAAGGTGGGCTCTGATCATATACGTCTGACGGAAAGGGAATTACAGGAATGGCATAGCCATAAACAGCTTGATCACCATGGCGTTGATGATGTCGATAAAGAAGGCGCCCACCATGGGCACCACCAGAAACGCCAGGTGGGAGGGACCGAAGCGCTGGGTGATGGCCTGCATGTTGGCAATCGCGGTTGGGGTGGCCCCGAGGCCAAAGCCACAGTGACCTGCCGCCAGCACGGCCGCATCGTAATTTTTGCCCATCACCCGGAAGGTGACGAAGATGGCGTAGAGCGCCATCGCCACTGTCTGGGCGGCCAGCAGGATGAAGATGGGCAGCGCCAGGCTGGCCAGATCCCACAGTTTCAGGCTCATCAGTGCCATGGCGAGGAACAGCGACAGGCTGACGTTGCCCAGCAGGGAGACCTCGCGATCGCTCACCTCATGCCAGTTCAGCAGGGTCAGGACGTTGCGCAGCAGCACGCCGACAAACAGCACGCAGACAAAGATCGGCAGCTCGAAGGCGCCCCCTTTGAGCGAGGCGGAGAGCAGCTCGCCTCCCTTGAGGCTGATGGCGATCAGCGCCAGCGTCTCGATGACGCTGAAAGTGGTGAGGGGGCGCTCCATGTCGGGCATTTCGAAGCCCTGTGGGGCCTCATCCTGATTGTGCTCCTCACCGGGCACCTGCACTTTCTTCACCAGATAGCGAGCGACGGGACCACCGATCAGGCCGCCCAGCACCAGACCGAAGGTGGCACAGGCGATGGCGAGCTCAGCGGCGGATTGCACCCCGTATTTCTCGGAGAAGGTAGCGCTCCAGGCTGCCCCGGTGCCGTGGCCGCCGGAGAGTGTGATGGAGCCTGCCAGCAGCCCCATGTGGGGATCCAGACCGAGCAGGGTCGCCAGACCGACACCCAGACTGTTCTGTACCAGCAGCAGGCCGGTGACCACCATCAGGAAGGTAACCACCGCCTTGCCGCCGCGTTTCAGGCTGGCGAGATCGGCGGAGAGACCGATGGAGGCGAAGAAGGCCAGCATCAGCGGGGTTTGCAGGCTGGTATCAAATTGCAGCTCCATCTGCAGGGTGGAGCGCAGCAGTAGCAGTACCAGCGCGACCACCAGGCCGCCGGCTACCGGTTTGGGGATGTTGAAGGTACGCAGCAGCCCGACTCGGGTAACCAACACCCGGCCAAGCAGCAATACCAGAGTGGCAGCGACCAGCGTTGCGTAGGAATCAAGTTGTAACATTCAGTACTCCCATGTTGATTGGCTGTGTCTTTCATAGCAAAAGACTTACAGATTCAGCCGGGATGAAAACAGTGTGGCTTATGTGCCAGCAAAGAAGGGGAAACATCTCCCCGCCCCAGGAAAGATGGGGCTTGTGCGGGCCTGAAATGCTCAGGCATCCAGATGAGATTTTAGTAAAATCCGGCAGATTGTAGCAAAAAGCATCGTTTAATTCCATCTTTGTCGTATTAATGCTCGTTTTAGTGGTTTATTGTGACATTTAACACTATGTAGGTAGAGGGCAGAAAAGCCGAAAAGGGTGCATGGAACGGCTGTCATTTAGGGCGCCAGTCTCTATAATTCGCCGGTTTCCGCTGCACGCAGAGGCGCTGGCGGGCGTTGACATTGTGGTTCACCCAAACATGGTTCATGTTTTGGCGGTGTTCACTTCATCAAGAGGAGAGGGTGTGAAGAAGTCTATCTACATTGCCTACACAGGCGGCACCATTGGGATGCAGCGTTCCGATCACGGCTACGTGCCGATGGCGGGCTTTATGGAAGACTGTCTGGCGCGGATGCCCGAGTTCCACCGCCCCGAGATGCCGGATTACCATATCCACGAATATGCGCCCCTCATCGACTCCTCCGACATGACCCCGGCGGACTGGCAGCGCATCGCCGAGGATATTCGCGACAACTACGAGAAATACGATGGCTTTGTGATCCTGCATGGCACCGACACCATGTCGTTCACCGCCTCGGCGCTCTCCTTCATGCTGGAAGACCTGCACAAGCCGGTCATCATCACCGGCTCCCAGATCCCGCTCGCCGAGCTGCGCTCCGACGGTCAGCAGAACCTGCTCAACGCCCTCTATATCGCGGCCAACTACCCGATCCACGAGGTGACGCTGTTCTTCAACAACCAGCTCTATCGCGGCAACCGCAGCAAGAAGGTGCACGCCGACGGCTTCCACGCCTTCGACTCCCCCAACTATCCGCCGCTGCTCAATGCCGGGATCGCCATCTCGCTGGAAGCGGGCGAGTTGGGTGTGCCCTCCGAGCGGCCGCTGGTGCTGCACGACATCACCCCCCAGCCCATCGGCGTGGTGACCCTCTATCCGGGGATCTCCAGTGAGGTGATCGCCAATATCCTGCAACAGCCGGTGAAGGCGCTGATCCTGCTGTCATTCGGGGTCGGCAATGCGCCGCAGAACCCGGCCATGCTGACGCTGCTCTCCGAGGCCTCGGCCCGCGGCGTCATCATCGTCAACTTGAGCCAGTGCCTGCACGGCAAGGTCAATATGGGGGGCTATGCTACCGGCAACGCCCTGTCGCGGGCCGGGGTGATCTCGGGCTTTGACATGACTGCCGAGGCAGCACTCACCAAGCTGCACTTCCTGCTGAGTCAGGACTTGCCCTCCCACCGCATTCGCGAGCTGATGCAGCAGTCCCTGCGTGGGGAGCTGACTCCCTGATAACCCTCGCGGTAGGGTGCAATAAGCGCAGCGCATTGCACCGGTGACGAGGGGTGATAAGTTAGGAAAAAAGAGGGGAGCCATCATGGCTCCCCTCTCTGTTGTGGCCGCCGCGAGCGGCCTGCCGGGTCAGGTTCAGTGGTTGAGGTCGACCCGTACTATCTCTTCCTCGTCGCGATACTGACGCTTGAGCTCGCTCTTGCTCTTCATCACGATCTCGCCGTCACGACCTATGTTCATGTGCTCGGGGTTGTCGAGATGCATCGCCTGCCAGGCCATCACGGCTTGCAGCGACGTGGCCTTCTGCTCGTCGGTCAGGGGCTTGCCATCGGGCCACTTGCCCAGCTCGACTGCGGTCTTGAGCCGCTCGTACACCTCTGCGGGCATCTGCCTGATTGCTTGTAAAAACTCACCCTGTTGAAACGACATCCGGCCTTCTCCTTGAACTATTGAGCCATAAACTTCGGGGTCAGCCCGGCAGCTCCTGGCGGGCTATGCCGGTAGATCCTGGCGGACTACGCCAGCCATCTGCTCCATCACCCTCACTACCTGACAACTGTACCCGAACTCGTTGTCATACCATACGTAGAGCACGTAGTGATCCCCCTCGGCGATGGTCGCCTGGGAGTCGACGATGCCCGCATAACGGGAACCTACCATGTCGGAGGAGACCAGCTCGGTGCTGGCGCTGAAGTCAATCTGGCGGTGCAGGGCCGAGCTTAACGCCATCTGCTGCAGATAGGCGTTGAGGCTCTCCCGATCGGTGGCCTGCTCCAGCGACAGATTGATAATCGCCAGCGACACATTGGGGGTCGGCACCCGGATGGCGTTGCCGGTCAGCTTGCCCTTGAGCTCGGGCAGCGCCTTGGCCACCGCCTTGGCGGCGCCGGTGCTGGTCATCACCATATTGAGAGCTGCGCTGCGACCGCGGCGCTCGCCTTTGTGATAGTTGTCGATGAGGTTCTGATCGTTGGTGTAGGAGTGGACCGTCTCCACGTGGCCGTGGCGGATGCCGAACCGCTCCTGCATCACCTTGAGCACCGGGGTGATGGCGTTGGTGGTACAGGAGGCGGCGGAGATGATCCTGTCACCCGGGCCTATCACCTCATGGTTGACCCCGAACACCACGTTTTTCATCTCCCCTTTGCCGGGGGCGGTCAGCAACACCTTGCCGGCACCGCGCGCCTTCAAGTGCTCGGAGAGGCCAGCCTCGTCACGCCAGACGCCGGTGTTGTCGACGATCAGCGCATCGTGAATACCGTAAGCGGTGTAGTCGATGTCGGCCGGGCTATTGGCGTAGATCACCTGAATGAAGGTGCCGTTGGCGATGATGGCGCTGCGCTCCACATCCACCTCGATGGAGCCATTGAAGGGGCCGTGCACCGAGTCGCGGCGCAGCAGGCTGGCGCGTTTTTCCAGATCTCCATCGCGACCACCGCGTACCACGATGGCGCGCAGGCGCAGCGGATTGGCGGCGCCGGTGCGCTCGATCAGCAGGCGGGCCAGCAGGCGGCCGATACGGCCAAAGCCGTAGAGCACCACGTCGGTCGGCTGCGGCATCTGGCTGCGGCCAAGGGCCGGTGCCAGTCGCGCTTGCAGATAGTCCTCGATCCCCGCTTCATCCTGATGCTCCTGCCAGTAGCCGACTGCCAGCTTGCCAAGGTCAACCTCGGCGGCGGTGGGTTTGAGGGCAACGATGGCCTGAAGCAGGGGGAAGCTTTGCTGGATGGGGAGGGGAGCGCCCTGGTGGCGGCGGACGACCCGGTGGGCCTTGAGGATATCGATGGTGGAGGCGTTTTGCAGCGGGCGGCCGTAGAGGGTGATCTCGACCCCTTGTTGTCGGTAGAGGCGACCAATCAAGGGCTGCATGGCTTCGGCGAGCTCCTGGCTCTCCTGCCACGCTTGCAAGTAGTGCTCGTGGGTCATTGACCAGATCCTTTATTTCACGTTGTTGGTGTAAATAGAAAATTCGTCGAATGCAGATCAGTGTAGGGGTGTATATTTCGTTATATTATTCTGCAGTCGCGGCCTTATATGGCGCGCGCATTGTAATGGATATGTAACCGGTTTGCTAGCCGGAGGTGGCCCGTAAAGGCGCCAGTTGTTACCAACCCGCGTTACCAACAAGATGTGAACCATGGCCAATTTCCCCCTGCGACAGACCTTCATCATGCTTTCAGTCGGCCTTGCCGTGGCTGGCTGCAATGACGATCGGATCCACAATATCTGCAGCAACCATGCCGAGCTCTGTCAGGATCTGGTGGACGATGGCTGGTGCCGCTACGAGCGTACCGATGTGATCCGCAGTCGCTTCTATCTCAAGGAGGAGGGGACGGATCGGCGAAAGTATGAGCTGATGCGCAACCTTGAGCGCTATCTCAAATGTGCCGAGCGTTCCACCAGCATTGAATACAAGAATGCCCGCGAGCAGAAGAGTCCACGGGTAGAGGGCATGCTGGCGGCCGGGGAGCAGCTGGCCCAGCTCGATGCGGCGACTCGCAATTCGCAAGATCCCTACCTGCTGCTCTGGCACTGGACCAACAACACCAACGAGCTGGCTCGTCAGCAGTTTATGGCGCTGGAAGGCACCAAGGCGCTGGATGAACCCGAGCTGCAACTGGCGCTCGGCGGTATCTACGCCAAGAGCGACCCCGAAAAGGCCATTGCCACCCTGCAGCACGGGCTCTCCCTCTATCAGGAGGGGGACAAGGTGAATAGCCGCATGTTCACCTCCCTCAGCACCCTCTATATGGGCCAGAAACAGTACGGGCTGGCCTATCTGTGGGGCAAGGTGAGCGAGTCGTTTCAGGATAGCCCCGAGGTCTCAGCCAAGCGTTTTGGCATCTACCACACCCTGAGCAAGACAGAGCAGGATGGCTACGATGTGCGGGCGGCCGAAATTGTCGAGCAGCTCAAGCATGGCAACTACCGGCCCTGAGGCAGTGATGACGATGCTCTCCCCGGCCAGCTGCTGGCCCAATCCGTTCGATCTCTCTTTCATTCATGGCGAGGTACGTACCGATGGCCGCACCCTGGAGCGCCTCACGGTGCGTGCCGTAGTACTCCATGGCGACGAGTTGCTGCTGGTTCACTCCCGGGTTAACGGTGATCTGATGTTTCCTGGCGGCGGCGTTGAAGCGGGGGAAAACCACCATGTGGCGCTGGCCCGCGAGCTGAAGGAGGAGTGCGGTGCCGAGTTGCTGGAAGTAGGGACCCTGCTTGGCGAGACCCGTGAATATCGCGCCGCCCGCGAGCCGGGGTTCGATGCCTACTGCATTCGCTCGCTCTACTACTTGTGCCGGATTGGCGATCAGCTGGTGGCCCCGCAGCCGCAGCCCTACGAGATCCGCCTAGGCTTCGTGCCCGGCTGGTTTGCCCTCGACGAGGCGCTGCAGACCAACAAGACCCAGCTGGCGGGGCCCTGTCCCCAGTGGACGGCGCGAGAGACCCGGGTGCTGGCCCAGCTGCAACGCTGGCATCAGCAGGGGATCTTCGACCACGGCTACTGAAGTAGATCAAGCAGCAACGGTCAGTGACACCAACAAAAAGAGCGCCAATAGGCGCTCTTTTTCATTGCGAGGGTGGCAGTTACTTGGCCACTCTGTCGTGCGAGATCATTTGACCTCTTCGCCCTTGGCTTGCAGATCAGCATGGTAGGAGGAGCGAACGAAAGGACCACAGGCGGCGTGGGTAAAGCCCAGCTCCATGGCGACATCTTTCAGCTCGTCAAACTCTGCTGGCGGCACGTAGCGCTTGACCGGCAGGTGGTGGCGGCTTGGCTGCAGATATTGACCCAGGGTCAGCATGTTGACGCCGTGGGCGCGCAGATCCTTGAGCACCTCGACGATCTCTTCGTTGGTCTCGCCAAGGCCCATCATCAGACCGGACTTGGTCGGTACGTGGGGGTGCATCTCTTTGATGCGGCGCAGCAGCTCCAGCGACCACTTGTAGTCGGCACCCGGGCGGGCGACGCGATACATGCGCGGCGCGGTTTCCAGGTTGTGGTTGAAGACATCCGGCGGGGTTTCGCGGAACACCTCCAGCGCCTGCTCCATCCGGCCACGGAAGTCCGGAGTCAGGATCTCGATGCGGGTCTGCGGGCTGTGCTCGCGGATCTCGCGGATGCAGTCGGCGAAGTGCTGGGCACCGCCGTCGCGCAGATCGTCGCGGTCCACCGAGGTGATCACCACATACTTGAGGTTCATCTCCTTGATGGTCAGCGCCAGCTTCTTCGGCTCTTCCGGATCGAGTGCCAGCGGGCGGCCGTGGGCCACGTCGCAGAAGGGGCAACGGCGGGTGCAGATGGCGCCCATGATCATGAAGGTGGCGGTGCCGTGGTTGAAGCACTCCGCCAGATTGGGGCAGGAGGCCTCTTCACAGACCGAGTGCAGCTTGTTTTTGCGCAAGGTGCTCTTGATGTGTTCGATCTTCTGGCTGGAGGGGGGCAGCTTGATCCGCATCCAGTCCGGCTTGCGAAGGAGTTCTTCGTTGGGATCCGGCATGAATTTCACCGGGATCAGGGCCATCTTGTCGCCATCGCGCAGCTTGACGCCCGGCTCCATACGAACGGGTTTGCTCATGATTCACTCTCGGTGTTTGTTATTGTTTGATAGCCAATCAGGCGGGCCAGCTCGGCCACCAGAATGGATTGCGCCTCGGCCACGCTCTGCGGGCCGCCCAGAGCGCTGGTCTGGGTCATGGCCATGCCCGCATAGCCGCACGGATTGATGTGCAGGAAGGGGGTCATGTCCATGTTGATGTTGAGGGCCAGCCCGTGGAACGAGCATCCCTTGCGGATGCGCAGACCCAGCGAGGCCAGTTTTGCCTCCATGCCAAGGTCATTTTTCACATAGACCCCGGGGGCATCGGCCTTGGCATAGGCCTGGATATCGCTTTTGGCGAGGGTGTTGATGATGGCTGTCTCCAGCGCGGTCACCAGCTCGCGAACCGAGAATTTGCAGCGGCGGACATCCACCAGTACGTAGAGCACCAGCTGGCCCGGGCCGTGATAGGTCACCTGACCGCCGCGATCGCTCTGCACCACCGGGATATTGCCCGGATTGAGCAGGTGTTCGGCCTTGCCGGCCTGGCCCTGGGTGTAGACGGGATCGTGCTCGACCACCCAGAACTCGTCCGGGGTGTCGCTGGTGCGGTTGTCGGTGAAGGCTTTCATGGCGTCCCATACCGGCTGGTAGGGGCGGCGACCCAGCTGCCTGACAATCAGGCTGGACTGGGCGGGGATCTGGGATGACATGGCGTCCTCGCGGCGTGCTGCGGCCAAAAACAGTCGCCCCGCAGAACGGGGCGAGAGAGAAATTACAGTACGTATTTCACCAGCTCGATCTTGCCAAGGGCGTGGTACATCGCTTCGATGTGCTCTTTGCTCTGGGCAGTCACGGTCACGCGGACCGAGTGGTAGTTGCCCTTGGAGCTGGGCTGGACGGTTGGGCTATAGGTGCCGGGGGCGTGCTGCTGCAGCACTTCAACCACCATTTCCGGCAGTGCCGGGTCGGCAACGCCGAGTACCTTGAACGGGAATTTGCAGGGAAACTCCAGCAGTTCATCAAACTTGGTATTCATTTACTCACCTTTTGCGTCATCACCGGGATGACTTCATCTTGGATGGCTAGTGGCCGATGGCCCGTGGAGGCCGCCATTTCAAGTCTATATGGGCACGGCTCATAACTATATGGGCGCTGCCCGGACCGGGATCAAGGCCAGGATCGGTCAGACAAGGATGGAAGTGCTGCTTTTTACCACAAATCAGGGTAAGGCGGAACCTGCAGTTTACAGGGTTATTCACTGCTTTTGTCCGTCACAGACAGCAGCGGCGCCTGTTGGCGCCGCTGTTTGGTGAGGATTGTGCGTTGGATTACTTGAACCAGCTGGTGACCAGCAGTACCAGGTAGTCCCACAGACGGCTCATCAAGCCACCTTCCTGCACCTCTTCCAGGGCGACCAGCGGCACCTGCTTGATCTCTTTGTCGCCCTGCTTCAGGAACACGGTACCGACGCGCTGACCCTTGGCCAGCGGCGCTTTCAGCTCGCTGTCGAGCTGGAAGTCAGCCTTCAGGTTGTTGCCCTGGCCGCGGGTGACCAGCACGGAGACATCTTTGTCGACGCCCAGTTTCACTTCCGGTTTGTCGCCCATCCAGATCTTCTGGGTGACCAGCTCGGTGCCTGCCTTGTACGGGGTCAGGCTCTGGAAGAAGCGGAAGCCGTAGGTGAGCAGTTTTTTGCTCTCGGCGGCGCGGGAGGCTTCGCTGCTGGCGCCCAGTACCACGGCGATCAGGCGCATGCCTTCGTTGTTGGTGGCAGAGGAGACCAGGTTATAGCCGACCTGGCTGACGTGGCCGGTCTTGATGCCATCCACCTGCAGGGATTGATCCCACAGCAGGCGGTTGCGGTTGTGCTGGGTGATGCCGTTGAACACGAAAGACTTCTGGGAGTAGATCTTGTACTCCTCCGGCAGGTCGCGGATCAGCGCCTGACCCAGACGGGCCATGTCGTGAGCGGTACTGTAGTGACCTTCCGCATCCAGACCGTGCGGGTTCATGAAGTGGCTGTCATTCATGCCGAGCTTGGCGGCCCAGCTGTTCATCAGGCTGGCGAAGGAGTCGGTGCTGCCCGCCAGGAACTCGGCCATGGCGACGCAGGCGTCGTTGCCGGACTGGATGATGATGCCCTTGTTGAGATCATCGACGGAGACTTGCTTGCCCACCTCGATAAACATCTTGGAGGAGTCGGAGTAGTTCTTGGACCAGGCGTTCTGGCTGATGGTCACCATGTCGGTGCGCTTGATGTTCCCCTTCAGCAGCTCCTGGCCGATGATGTAGGAGGTCATCATCTTGGTCAGACTGGCAGGCGGCAGACGCTCTTCGGCGTTCTGCTCGGCCAGCACCTGACCTGAGTAGTAATCGATCAGAATATGAGCCTTGGCGGAGATCTCCGGCGCGGCGGGAACCACCATGGGCATGGCATTCGGGGTCGGTGTCGGCACCGGCGTATTGGCCTGGGCGGTTACGCTGATCAGTGAGGCCAGAAGAACTGAACGGGCAAATTTGGACATCTTGAAATTCCTGCGAGCCAGATGGGGATAAAATGCGGGCCTAACTATACCAGATGCGCCCGCAGGTTATAGCCCGAGATGGCGATCAGAACTGGTTTTTTATCCATCACTCACTGTCATCACGCCATAAAACGACGTGATGACAGTGAGTAAGCGGTTAGTCACATCCGCAGCAAAGGGGGGCGATCAGGGCACGATAAAGGCCTGTTCCAGCCCGCCCTGACGTACTTTTTCCAGCACACTTGCCTGCTGGTCGGCGGCGACCGGGCCAATCAGTACCCGGAAAATGGCGCCATGGGCATCGATTCGGTAGGGGACGCCGTAACGCTGGGTCATCACCTTGCCCATCGCCTCGGCCCGATCCCGGGAGCCGCTGGCCAGTACCTGGATCATCTTGCCATCCCCACTGCTGGCGGGCGCCGCAGCCTTGGCTGGTGCTGGCTTGACAGGTGCCGCTTTGGCGGGCTTGGCGGCGGGCGTCTTGACGGGAGCGGGTTCGGCAGCGGGAGTGGCCATCGCCAGTGCGGTTGGTTCACCCAGGAAGCCATCTTGCGACAGCATGTTGGAGGCCGCAGCCGGAGTGGTCGGGGTCATCTCGATGGGCTTCATCGGCTCCATGATCACCATCTGATCCGGAGTGTCGCTGATCAGCTCCAGCCGTACTCGGGCCTCACCGCTGTCGACCATCTCCAGCTGCTTGGCCGCTGCGTAGGAGAGGTCGATCAGGCGCGGGCTGTTGAACGGACCGCGATCGTTGACCCGCACTATGGTTTCCAGCCCGTTGTCCAGATTGGTGACCCGCACATAGCTAGGGATGGGCAGGTTGCGGTGGGCGGCACTGAACAGCTTGCTGTCCAGCACATCGCCGTTGGCGGTCTTCTGGCCGTCCAGATCCGGCGATAGCCAGCTGGCGGTGCCCTCTTCGCTGTAGTGTTTGATGTCGCGCCACACCTCGTGCTTCTGCTTGCCGATCCAGTAGTCCCGGTTGCCGCTGGCACTCAGGGGCTCGGGGCGCGGAATGGCGCCGGTGGCTTGCGGGATCTCGATAACGGGTGGCTTGCTGACCGGTGCTTGCGGCTCGACGGGGGCGCTCTGTTCCGGCTGGCTGCTACAGGCGGCCAGCAACAAGCTCAGGCTGAGCGGGAGGAGTTTGTGACGAAGATGCATACGCTTCCTGAATGGCTTGGCTAAGTTGATACACCGCCATCGCATAGAGTGGGCTGCGATTGTAACGGGTGATCACATAAAAGTTATGCCGTGCGACCCAGTATTCCGGTCCATCGGCTTGGGCAAACGCCAGCAACTTGACCGGCGTCTGTGGGGCCAGCGGCGTGGCGAGCTCAATCCCTGCCGCCGCCAGTTCTGACCACTGTTGTGTTAACTCGGGCTCAGGCCTGAGTAGAGGTTCGACTGCCATCAACCCGATCTGGGCCGGTTCCACCACGGATTCGCCCCAGCGCCACTGGTGGCTGGCAAAATAGTTGGCCACGCTGCCGATGGCATCGACCGGGTTGGCAAACAGATCCCGCTTGCCATCCCCGTCAAAATCGACGGCGTAGTGGCGGTAGCTGGAGGGCATGAACTGCCCCATCCCCATGGCGCCGGCATAGGAGCCCTGGAGGGTATCGAGTTGCCACCCTTCCTCTTTGGCCAGCACCACCAGCTGGGCAAACTCCTTGGCAAAGAAGTCCGCCCGCTCCGGGTAGTGAAACCCCAGGGTGTAGAGGCTATCGAGCACCGGATGACGGCCCATCTGGCGACCGTAGAAGGTCTCGACTCCGATGATGGCCACGATGAGCGAGGCGGGCACCCGATAGGTCTGCTCCGCGCGGGCCAGTGTCTCGGCATGTTGCTGCCAGAACTGCTGGCCGTCACGGATCCGATCCGGGGTAACGAACAGCGGCCGGTAGCGATGCCAGGGTTTGGCTTCCCACGGCTTGCTGATGGTGTCGAGCACCTCCTGCCGTAATTGGGCGCGGGCGACGGCCGCCTGCAGCTCCGCCAGCGGCACCTGCTGCTGGTCGGCGAGCAGGGCCAACCGATCCGGCGACACGGCGGCGGTCGCCATCGTGGTGGCGAGCGAGAGCAGCAATCCAACCCGTCTCATCAGGCGAGCAGTCTTCTATGAGTCTGGATGGACATCAGTATGCCAAAGCCGGCCATCAGGGTCACCATGGAGGTGCCGCCATAGCTCACCAGCGGCAGGGGCACCCCTACCACCGGCAAGATGCCGCTCACCATGCCCATGTTGACGAACACATAGACGAAGAAGGTGAGGGTGATGGCGCCGCCCAGCAGTCGCTCGAAGCTGTTCTGGGCCTGCATCGAGATAAACAGGCAACGACTGATGACGTAGAGGTAGAGCACCAGCAGCAGGGCAACCCCCACCAGACCGAACTCCTCGCTGAATACTGCGAAGATAAAGTCGGTATGCCGTTCTGGTAAAAATTCAAGCTGGGACTGGGTCCCTTGCAACCACCCCTTGCCAAAGACGCCGCCGGAGCCGATGGCAATCTTGGACTGGATGATGTGATAGCCGCGACCGAGCGGGTCCTTCTCCGGGTCGAGCAGCATCAGCACCCGCTGGCGCTGGTAGTCGTGCATCAGGAAGAACCAGAGCACTGGCATAAAGGCCAGCATCAGCAGGACCGCCAAGCCGATCAGCCACCAGCTGAGCCCCGCCAGGAAGATGACGAAGAAGCCGGAGGCGGCCACCAGAATGGAGGTGCCAAGGTCAGGCTGGGCGGCGATCAGCAGGGTGGGTAGCAGCACCATGATGAGGGCGATCACCACATGGCTGAACTTGGGGGGCAGCGAGTGGCGACTGAGCCAGGCGGCCACCATGATCGGCATGGAGAGCTTCATCACCTCGGAGGGCTGGAACTTCATAAAGCCCAGATCGAGCCAGCGCTGGGCCCCCTTGCCGATGTGGCCGAACACGTCCACCGCAATCAGCATCAGCACCACCACGGCGAACAGCGGCACCGACCAGCGGGCGTAGAGGGAGGGGGGCAGTTGGGCCAGGCCGATCATCAGAGCAAAGGCGAGACCGCCGCGCACCAGCTGGCGCACGATGGAGTCCATATCCTGACCGGAGGCGGAGTAGAGCACCACCATGGAGAGGGTCATCACGGCCAGCAGACCGAGCAGCAGGGGCAAGTCGATATGCAGCTTGTACCAGATGCTCTGCTGGCGGGCAGAATTACTCATTGGGAGCGACCTCACTCGGTTGGGACGGCTTTTCCGGTGCCGGTGGCAGTTGCGGATCAGGGGGCAGCAGATAGGCATCCAGCATCTGGCGTGCAATGGGCGATGCAGCTCGACCACCACCACCTCCGATGGAGTTTTCCAGTACCAGAGCTACCACCGCTTTGGGTGCCTCGAAGGGGGCATAAGCAACGAACAAAGCGTTATCGCGATGCTCCGCCTTGACCGTCTTGATGTTGTAAACCTGATTTTCCTTCAAACCGACTACCTGGGCTGTGCCCGATTTGCCGCCTGAGGAGTAAGGCGCCTTGGCAAACGAGTGACGGCCACTGCCTTCACTGCCATGGTTGACTCGCCACATCCCATCCTGCGCCACTTTCCAGAAGCTGTCGTTATTGAGCTTGAGGGCGATATTGGGGTTGATGGGGGCATCGACCACCCCCGCCTGGGAGGCTGTACTCTTGAGCAGGTGCGGGGTGACGTCGTGACCATTCTGGGTCAGGATGCTGATCGCCTTGGCCAGTTGGAGCGGGGTGGCGCTCCAGTAGCCCTGACCGATACCGACAGAGATGGTGTCACCCTGATACCAGGGCTGGCGCCAACGGGCCATCTTCCAGTCACGGGACGGCATGACCCCCTTGGTCTCTTCATAGAGATCGACCCCGGTGTACTGACCGAAGCCAAACTTGGTCATGTAGCTGTGGATCTTGTCGATGCCGACTCGATAGGCGAGATCGTAGAAGTAGGTATCTGCCGAGACCTCGATGGCGCGATAGACGTCGAGCCAGCCATGACCCCAGCGGCGCCAGTCGCGAAATTTCTTGGTGGTACCGGGAATGGAGAAGCTCGGGCCGCCGAAATAGCGGTAGCCCGGGGTTATGGCCCCCTCGTTGAGACCCATGATGGACATCATGGGCTTGACGGTGGAGGCAGGGGCATAAATGCCCTGAGTGGTGCGGTTCACCAGCGGCCGCGCCGGATCGTTGAGCAGCGCCGAGTAGTTGGCGCTGGAGATGCCGGTCACGAACAGGTTGGGGTCATAGCTGGGGCTCGACTCCAGGGCCAGGATAGCGCCGGTTTTCGGGTCCATCATCACGATGGCTCCGCGCTGGCCAGCCAGCAGTTGCTGGGCCTTGAGCTGCATCCGGACGTCGATATTGAGGTAGATATCCTTGCCCGGAATAGGTGGCTGGAACTTGAGGGTGCGGACAATCCGGCCGCGGTTGTTCACCTCGACCTCCTGATAGCCCGCCACACCGTGCAGCTCATCTTCGTAATACTTCTCCACCCCCTGCTTGCCGATATCCTTGGTGGCCGCGTAGTTGGCGAGTTTTTCTTCCTTCTCGAGGCGCTCTACGTCACGGGTGTTGATCTTGGCCACATAGCCCAAAGCATGGGTGAGGGTGTCACCAAACGGGTAGTAGCGCTTGAGGTAGGCCTCGATGCTGGCGCCCGGGTAGTTATGCTGGTTGACCGAGAAGAGGGCCACCTGATATTCGGTCAGCTTCTCGTAGAGGGGGACCGGCTTGAAGCGGCGCTGGCGCTTCACTTCGGCGAGGAACTTCTCCTTGGTGCCCTCCGGCAGACCCAGCAGGGTGATCAGCTGGTCGGCGGTTTTTTCGAGATCTTTGGTCTCTTCCGGCACGATTTCCAGACTGTAGACCGGGCGGTTTTCCGCCAGCAGCACACCGTTGGTGTCATAGATGAGGCCCCGTGGTGGCGCCACCGGTACCACGCGGATACGGTTGGAGTTGGAGCGAGTCTGGTAGGTGTCGTAGGACTCGACCTGCAGATAATAGAGATTGCCCAGCAGCACCAGCATCAGCACGACGATGCCGATGTAGGCTACCAGGGTGCGCCGGAAGAACAGATTGCCCTCGGCACTGTGATCGCGCATTTCGATGCGTTGTTTCAGCATGCCTTTACCTCAAGACCCTTGGGGGCAATAAGAGCAGGAACTGCATTGTTCACTCTCTGTGATAGGGGTGAATATGAGAGGTGAGACTCCAGAGACGCATGGCTCACTCTCTATGATACGGATGATTGGTGGTGATGCTCCAGGCCCGATAGAGGCTCTCGGCCACCAGCACCCGCACCAGCGGATGGGGCAGGGTGAGCGGTGACAGTGACCAGCTCTGTTCGGCGGCAGCTTTGCACTCGGGGGACAAGCCTTCCGGCCCGCCTACCAGCAGCGCGACATCGCGGCCATCGAGTTTCCACGCCTCCAGCTGGGTCGCCAGCTGCTCCGTGGTCCAGGGCTTGCCCGGAATGTCGAGGGTGACGATGCGCGAGCGCCCCGCAGCCGCCAGCATGGCTTCCCCTTCCTTCTGCAGGATGCGCGGAATGTCGGCATTTTTGCCCCGCTTGCCTGCGCCAATCTCGACGAGTTCAAACGGCATGTCTTTGGGGAAGCGGCGACGATACTCTTCGAAGCCATGCTCTACCCAGGCGGGCATCTTGGTGCCCACCGCAATCAACTGGATCTTCATGGTCGTTACACTTGTGCTCTTATTGCGTATTCATTTGAGCGGCACCGCTCCACAGCTTTTCCAGTTGGTAGAAGTCACGATGTTCATCCTGCATCACATGCACGATCACCGAGCCCATATCTACCAGCACCCATTCACCGCTCAGTTGTCCTTCCACGCTCAGCAGATCCAGACCCGCGTGGCGGGCCTCGCTGGCCAGATGGTGGGCAATGGCGCTGACGTGACGACTGGAGTTGCCGGAACAGATGATCATGGTGTCAGTAATGCTGGATTTGCCGCGTACATCGAGGGTGATGATGTCGCGGCCTTTCATGTCATCGATCTTGTCGATGATAAAGGCATGCAATTCTTGGCCTTGCAATGAGTCTCTCCTGTATTCCGGCGCGCAGCGTTTGCGTCAGGGCGGCGGATTATATCATGGTCACTCCCGTTTCCCATCGGGTGGGGCGGGATTACGACAGGGGCTAGCGGCGGTTGGCGCGGTAGAGCCCCTGTTGATCAATATAGTGCGCAACCGACTCGGGCAAGAGGTAGCGGGTGTCTTGCCCCCCATCCAGCAAGGCTCGCAGTCGGGTGGCTGACAGTTCGATGGGCTGGTTGTCCGCCAGCCAGATATGACCGGCCAGACGCTGATGCAGCGCGTTGGCATCTGTGGTGTGATGGCGCGCCAACAGCTGCGCCACCTCGGTCGGATAATCCGGTTGCCAGCCCGGCCGCACGCTCACCACCAGATGGGCATAGTCGAGCAGCTCCTGCCAGCGGTGCCAGCTTGGCAGGCTCAGCAGGGAATCCATCCCCATCAGAAAACAGAGCGGCGTATCGGGCAGTTCACGACGCAGCTCGATCAGGGTATCGATGGTGTAAGAGGGCTTGTCCCGTCTCAGCTCCCGCTCATCGACCACAAAGTGGTGGTTCTCCGCCGCCGCCAGTTTGACCATGGCAAGGCGCTGTTCGCTCGAGCAGAACGGATTGGCACGGTGGGGCGGGATATGGTTCGGGATCAGCCGCATCTCGGCCAGCCCGAGGGCATCGCGCGCCTCGATGGCCGGGCGCAGATGGCCGATATGGATAGGATCGAACGTGCCCCCCAGCAGGCCAATGGGCGCCTTCAGCACGGGCTGCTCTCCATCACCAGCGGCAGCGGGGTGCCATCACGAAAGCCGAGGGCAATGGTCTGCAGCATCAGCCAGGCCTGCTCGCTATCGAAGCGGCGCTGGGCATCGTCCAGCTGGGCCATCAGTTGCCACAGTTGCTGCAACTTGGCAAACGGCAGTCGGGTCAGTGCTTGCTGAATGAGCTGCTGGCGGCTCTGCCAGATGCGCAGGCGGCTGAAGTGCTCCCCCAGCGGCTGGCCGTTGCGCATCGCCAGCGACAGCTCGGTCAGCTGCTCCAGCTCGCGGCAGAGGGTCCAGGCCAGCATCCCCGGCTCGGTGCCTTCGGCCCGCAGGGCGGCCAGAATGCGCTGGGCCCGGTTCACCTTGCCCTCCAGCAGGGTATCGACCAGCTGGAACGGGGTGAAGTGGGCGTGGCGGATAATGGTCTCTTGCAGATAGGTGACGCTGATGGGCTGGGGCGGCGAGAGCAGGGTCAGCTTCTCGATCTCCTGGCTGGCGGCCAGCAGGTTGCCCTCGTAGGAGTGGCACATGAAGTTGATGGCATCTGGCAGCGCCTTGAGGCCGAAACGCGCAAAACGGGCGCTCATCCAGCGCGGGAAGAACTTGGGCTCCGGATGGTTGACCGGCACATAGGTGCCAATCTGGTAGAGCTTGTCGAACCAGGCTGCCTTCATCTGGGTCTGGTTGAGGCGACCGCCACTCAGCACCAGCAGCAAATCTGGATGAAGCTGCTTGCCAATTTCGCTGATGCGGGCAGCGAGATCCTTGTCAACCTTGGCGGGCAGCTCCAGCTCGATGATCTGGCGGGCGGAGAAGAGGCTCATGGCCTGACAGGCATCGTAGACCTGATTCCAGTCCAGCCCCTGTTCCACGACGAAGGTGTGGCGCTCATCGAAACCCTGCTTGCGGGCGACCTGACGGATGGCATCGATGGCCTCCAGTCGCAGCAGGGGCTCGTCGCCAAAAACGAGATAGCAGGGCCGAAGCCCTGCTTTGAGGTGGTCACTAAATTGTTCCGGGTAAATCCGCATCAGAAGCTGACCTGACTCAACTGCCGGATCATCTGATTGGCCGCCTGCTCCTGCATTTCGCGGTTGAGCTGCTCCTGCTCACGGGAGGAGGCGAGCGCTGCATCCGGCTTGTTGAGGAAGCTGCGGTTGAAGTTGATGGGGAAGACCTGAGTCGGCTTGCCCGGTACCGAGATGGTGAACTGGGTACCAAAGCCCAGCACATATTCGGTGTCCGTCCCCAGCGCGTTGACCGAGGCAACTTGGCTGGTACTGCCTACGCCGCCCAGAGTGAGCACCGGAATGCCCTCCTTGTCGGCCAGGGTCACGCCAGAGGCCTTCAGGCGGGTGGTAACCATCCGGTAGAAGTCGCTCTTGTTGTCGCCCACGACCTTCATGGTCATCAGCTCGCTCGGAATGCCGTTGCCGCGCATGTGAAAGCCGCAGCCTTGCAGCAGCAGACCAGCCAGCACGATGGCCATCCAGCGGGTGAAGATGGTGCCCATAGAAAATCCTCTTTGCATTAAGGGAAAGCGGCGGGCGCAGGGCCCGCCGTTATCATCCGTTTGCTGTCACAGATTGGCAATGATCAGTTGGTAACCAATCAGTTGGCAGCCAATTAGTTAGCGACAATATTGAGCAGCTTGCCAGGTACATAGATCACCTTGCGCACGGTCAGACCGTCGGTGAACTTCTGCACGGAAGCATCGGCCATCGCTAGCTTCTCGACGTCGGCTTGGCTGATCTCGGCCGGCACGGTCAGTTTGCCGCGCATCTTGCCGTTGATCTGTACCACCACCAGCTTCTCGGTCTCGACCATGGCCGCTTCATCGGCCACCGGCCAGGCTGCGTGATCGATGTCGTCGCCCTTGCCCAGCATCTTCCACAGCTCGAAGCCGATGTGCGGGGTGATGGGGTAGAGCATAACAACGACAGCTTCCAGCGCTTCCTGCATCAGGGCTCGGTCCTGCTCGTCGTTGCCGAGCTTGGCCAGATTATTCATCAGCTCCATGATGGCGGCGATGGCGGTGTTGAAGGTTTGACGGCGACCCACGTCATCACTCACCTTGGCGATGGTCTTGTGCAGTTCACGGCGTACCGCTTTCTGCTCGTTGGTGAGAGCCGCCACATCCAGTGCGGCAACGGCGCCACCGGAAACGTGTTCGAAGGTGACGCGCCACAGGCGACGCAGGAAGCGCTGGGCACCCTCTACGCCGGAGTCGGACCACTCCAGCGTCATCTCGGCCGGAGAGGCGAACATCATGAACAGACGGACGGTATCGGCGCCGTAACGCTCGACCATCAGCTGCGGGTCGATGCCGTTGTTCTTGGACTTGGACATCTTGGTCATGCCGGAGTGGAGCACTTCGCGGCCTTCGTTATCGATGGCCTTGGTGATGCGACCCTTCTCGTCACGCTCTACCTTGACGTCGGTCGGGCTGACCCAGACGTTGCCGCCCTTCTCGTCTTTGTAGTAGAAGGCGTCGGCCAGCACCATGCCCTGGCAGAGCAGGCGCTTGAACGGCTCGTCGCTGTTGACCAGACCCGCGTCACGCAGCAGCTTGTGGAAGAAGCGGGCGTAGAGCAGGTGCATACAGGCGTGCTCGATACCGCCGATGTACTGATCCACCGGCAGCCAGTGGTTGGCAGCAGCCGGATCCAGCATGCCCTTGTCGTAGTCCGGGGAGCAGTAGCGCGCGTAGTACCAGGAGGACTCCATAAAGGTGTCGAAGGTATCGGTCTCGCGGAACGCTTCCTGACCGTTGTAAGTGGTCTTGGCCCATTCGGCGTCAGCCTTGATCGGGCTCTGGATACCATCCATCACCACATCTTCCGGCAACAGTACCGGCAGTTGATCTTCCGGCGTCGGCACTACGGTACCGTCAGCCAGGGTCAGCATCGGGATGGGGGCACCCCAGTAACGCTGACGGGAGACACCCCAGTCACGCAGACGGTAGTTGACGGTGCGCTTGCCCTTGCCGAGCCCTTCCAGCTTGCTGGCGATGGCATCGAAGGCGCCCTGGAAGTCGAGACCGTCAAACTCGCCGGAGTTGAACAGCACGCCTTTCTCGGTATAAGCGGCGTCGCTCACGTCGACGTCGCCATCAACCGGCTTGATCACCGCCTTGATGTCGAGGCCATATTTGGTGGCGAATTCGAAGTCACGCTGATCGTGGGCCGGAACCGCCATCACGGCGCCGGTGCCGTAGTTCATCAGCACGAAGTTGGCGACCCAGACCGGTACCTTGCGGCCATCCAGCGGGTGAATGGCGTAGAGGCCGGTGGCCATGCCCTTCTTCTCCATGGTGGCCAGTTCCGCTTCGGCGACCTTGGTGTTCTTGCACTCTTCGATGAAGGCGGCCAGTTCCGGATTGTTTTCGGCGGCCTGCAGCGCCAGCGGGTGACCGGCAGCGATACCGACATAGGTGACGCCCATGAAGGTGTCCGGACGGGTGGTGTAGACCTCCAGCTGATCAGCCTGACCCTCGATGGCGAAGCTGATGTTGACCCCTTCGGAACGGCCAATCCAGTTGCGCTGCATGGTCTTGACCATTTCCGGCCAGCCTTCCAGATTGTCGATGTCGTTGAGCAGCTCTTCGGCGTAGTCGGTGATCTTGATGAACCACTGGGGGATCTCTTTTTGTTCCACCGGGGTGTCACAGCGCCAGCAGCAGTTGTCGACCACCTGCTCGTTGGCCAGCACTGTCATGTCGTTCGGGCACCAGTTGACGGAGGAGGTCTTCTTGTAGACCAGACCCTTCTCGTAGAGCTTGGTGAAGAACCACTGCTCCCAGCGGTAGTAGTCCGGTTTGCAGGTGGCGATTTCACGATCCCAGTCATAACCCAGACCCAGCATCTTCAGCTGGTTCTTCATGTATTCGATGTTTTCGTAGGTCCAGGGCGCCGGTGCGGTATTGTTTTTGATCGCGGCGTTCTCGGCCGGCAGACCGAATGCATCCCAACCTATGGGTTGCAGCACGTTCTTGCCATTGAGGCGTTGATAACGGGAGATCACATCACCTATGGTGTAGTTACGAACGTGCCCCATGTGTAGTCGACCAGACGGATAGGGGAACATGGACAGGCAATAGAACTTCTCCTTGTCTACCTTCTCCACGGCCTTGAAGGTTTTCTTGGCATCCCAGTGCTTTTGCACTGCTGGTTCGATTGATTGGGGAACGTATTGCTCTTGCATTGGTGACATCCGGATCTGTGAAATGAATAGATAAATCAGCTGGGAAATCGCAATAGAATACCCATATCCTGCGGCGGCAACAACCGCCAGCGTCCCTTGGGCCTTAAGCCGGGCCAGATCAGGGTTTAGTAGAGGAGTTAGAGCCATGGACAAACGTCAAAAAGGGTACGAAGCCTTCATTGCCGAGCTGCAAAAACAGTGGCAAGAGACTGAAGAGTTCCAGGGGGAGCGCCTCAACCGGATGATTGCCAAGGTGCAGGCCTATCTGGAGGCCGCCAGCGACCTGACTCAGGACGAGCTGGCGCTCATCGCCGAGTACGTGAAGCGGGATCTGGGCAACTATGACGAGGGGCGCCATGACGATAGTGCGCAGGTGGAAGAGTCTGCCTTTATGTTGGCCCTCAAAGACACCGCGTGGTCCTGGCTGGCGGATGTGACCGACCGCGCCCAGGTGGAGTGGCGCGAGCTGGCCGACGAGCTGGAGCACAAGGGTGTTTACGAAGCGGGTGACTGGGTAGGGCTCGGGGTCATGGTGTGCGACCAGTGCGGCTGGCGCCATACCGTGCTACACCCACAACAGCTCGATACCTGCCCCGAATGCGGCTGCGCCGAGTATCACCGCGAGCCGCTCTCGCCCTGAGTCATGCCATCAATGTGGACGAGATAACGAGCAAAAAGGCGCCATCAGGCGCCTTTTTCTTACTTGTAGGTTTCGTCGGGGCGTTTACTTGCCCGCGACGGAGAGGCCGCCAAAACGGATCTGCGGGGCGTAGAAGCCCTTGCCGTCGTTGTGGTGCAGGGTGTCACCGACCGCTTCCAGCTCGCCCAGCAGGCGGTAGAAGTTGCCTGCTACCGTGATGCCGCGCACCGGCTGCAGGCGAACTCCATCGCGACAGAGGAACCCTGACGCGCCAAAGGAGAAGTCGCCGCTCACCGCATCGGCACCGGAGTGCAGGCCATCCAGCTTGACCAGCTCCAGATAGTCGCCGCTCTGCACCTCCGCTTCGCTATGGGGGCCCGCGCCAAACACCAGATGGCGAGCGGTCACATCGAGGGCGCTGCGAGCGCCGCGGGCGGCCGAGCCGTTGCTGGCGACGCCAAAGTGGCGGGCCGTGGTGCTGTTGTGGAGCAGGGTCTTCAGCTCCCCTTCGCCAATCAGCAGCAGATCCGAGCTGGCCGCTCCCTCGCCATCAAACGCCTTGATGTTCATGCCGCCAGGCATATAGATCCGGCTCTCCAGAGTAAGCCAGCGTGACGCCACGCTCTGGCCGACCTTGCTGCGCCAAGGGTTGATCCCCTGCTGGGCCCACTTGCCCGATAGCACGCCCTGAAAGCAGCCAAACAGGCTGGCGAAGCAGTTGGTGCTGAAGATGACGCTGTAGCGACCGCTCGGCACCGCTTCACCGGGCAGCAGCCCATCGGCGATGGCGTAGATCTGCTCGATCAGGGCCTGGCTATCCAGCTCTTCGAAGCGACGGCCATACTGCCCCTGCGAGTGCATCGACTGGCGGCCATCCCGTTCCACCAGCGCCGAGGTGTAGCAGCCGACGCTGAACTCGCCGTGCTGGCAGAGGGTACCCTGACTGTTGGCGAGCCAGAGCTGGCTCTCCCCTTCGAAGAAGCTGTTGTAGGGGGCGCCGCTCACATCGGGCATGGCCAGCATGTCAGATTCGAGGCGCAGGGCCAGGGCGATCTTCTCCTCAACCGGCGTGGTATCGGGCTGGTTGATCTCGGCGCAATCTGTGGTGATCCGGCTATTGGCCACCGAGATGCGCTGATCCGGGTCAACCTTGGCAAAGCGGCTGGCATCGAGCGCATCTTGCAGCATGGCACCCAGCGCCAGCTCATCGAGGGATTCCGAGTAGGCGATGCCGACTCGGCCCTCTTTGATCAGGCGAATACCGAGTTGCTGGCTGCTGGTGACCTTGTATTCACCCAGCTCGCCCTTGTCTGCCTTGAGGGAGAAGGCCTTCTCCTGATTGGCGATGATGTCTGCCTCGGCGTTGAGGTCGGCCACCTTGTCGAGCAGGCGGGTGAGCAGTTGATTCATGTCGATGGTGCTCATCAGGCGTTCCCTCCCACCAGAATATTGTCCACTTTCAGCGCCGGCTGACCCACCGAGGTGGGGACCGAGCCCGAGACCGAGCCGCACATACCGGCGGCCAGCGCCAGATTGCGGCCCACCATGGAGATCTCTTTCAGCACCTGCGGGCCGGTACCGATCAGGGTGGCTGACTTGAGCGGCTTGGTGATTTTGCCGTGCTCGATGAGGTAGGCCTCCTGCACATTGAAGTTGAACTCGCCGGTGCCGGGCTGTACCGAACCGCCCCCCATCTTCTTGGCGTAGATGCCGTGCTCCACCGTGGCCAGCATATCATCGAGGCTGTGGTTGCCTGGTTCGATATAGGTGTTGCGCATGCGCGAGGTGGGGGCGTACTTGTAGGATTCGCGCCGCCCGGAGCCGGTGCGGGCGTAGCCCGTCTTGAGGGCCCCCATTCTGTCCACCAGAAAACCGGTCAGTACCCCGTCCTTGATGAGCTGGGTATGCTGGGTCGCCATCCCCTCGTCATCGACGTTGATGGAGCCCCAGGCGTTGCTCTGCAAGCCTTCATCCACCGCATTGACCACCGGATTGGCGATGAGCTGGCCCATCTTGTCGTGGAACACAGACGCCTTTTTGGCTACCGAGGTGGTCTCCAGCAGGTGGCCGCACGCCTCGTGGAAGATGACGCCACCAAAGCCGTTCTCCATGATGACCGGCAGGGTGCCGCTCGGGCAGGGAGCCGCGCCCAGTTTCACCAGTGCCTGACGGGTGGCGGTGAGCGCCAGATCGCGCGGATCGATGCGATCGGCATGCTCCCAGCCCATCAGGGCGCCGGGGGCCTCGTAACCGACGCTCTGCTCGCTCCCTTCCACGGCGATGGTCTGGGCCATGATGCGGTTGTAGTGGCGGCGATCGGCCACTTGCAGCCCTTCGCTGTTGAAGATCTCCACCTCCTGCTCCCAGCTCAGCACGTTGCCGGAGAACTGGCTCACCTTGCTGCTCTCGGCGCGGGCCGCCGCATCCATGGCGTGCAGATAGGCGATCTTCTGCTCCAGCAGCTTGTCTGCCGAGAGCGGCAGCGCCACCGGGTTGCGATCGCTCAGGCGGGTGAAATCGAAGGCGGTGGCGGTCACCACGGGGTCGCGGCGGTCTTTGGCCGCCAGCAGGGTGACGATGCGCAGCAGCTCGTCGCGGCTGGCCAGATTGGTGTAGCCGTAGAGCACCTTGTGGCCGTAACAGAGGCGCACACCGATGCCGAAATCGAGGCCACCGCTGATGTTCTCTATCTGGCTGGAGAGCAGGCTGAGCTGGCTGCGGCGCTTGCGCTCGACAAACAGCTCGGCAAAATCGGCACCCAGCGCCAGCGCGTGATCGAGCACGTCACGGGCGATGGTGGGGGCCAACAGGGAGAATGGGGTCATAGAATATCCTTTTCTGGTCTGTCCGTTTGCTTCCGACATCCGGCTCTGATTGTTATGGGATGTCGAGTCCATTGTTGCAGACCAGCACAAAAAAGTCGCTATAGCGTCATGCGATGATACCGATTGAGAAAATCGGTGCGATAACTGCGCCCGGCGGCCAGGGCCAGGCGCTCAGGGTCGTTTTGCCAAAACGTGGGAAAGATCAGAGCAGGGCGTGGATTTCGCTCAGGATCTGTTCGACCCACTGCTCGATGCGCGGATCGGTCTGGTCATATTGATTGGCATCGTCCAGGGCCAGCCCGACGAAGTGACGGCCATCGTCGATCAGTGCCTTGGAGGCATCGAATTCGTACCCTTCGTTGGGCCAGTAGCCCACCAGCTTGACCCCTTTTGGCACCAACTGATCGTGCAGCATGCCAAGGGCGTCCTGGAACCATTCGCCATAACCGAGCTGATCGCCGAGGCCAAACAGGGCCACGATGCGTCCCTCCAGATGGAGATCGGCGATATCTTCCCAGCGGGACTCCCAGTCCTCCTGCAGTTCGCCAAAATCCCAGGTGGAGATGCCGAGGATCAGGATCTCGTAATCCTCCATCAGGCGCAGGGAGACATCCTTGATATTGTGAATATCCACCAGCTCGGGGCCGATAAGGGCGCGGATCTTCTCGGCAGCCATCTCGGTGTAGCAGGTGGTGGAACCGTAAAACAGACCAATCTTCATCGCTCTTCTCTCTGTTGGCGCTTTCTCGCTTGCTTTTGGCGCGT
Source organism: Aeromonas sp. R1-2 (assembly GCF_040908505.1). Lineage (NCBI taxonomy): Bacteria > Pseudomonadati > Pseudomonadota > Gammaproteobacteria > Aeromonadales > Aeromonadaceae > Aeromonas > Aeromonas sp. R1-2. Next base: position 177,852 of record NZ_JBFODU010000012.1, read on the forward strand.
TCTCGCATGCTCGTGTGGGCTGCGCCATGTTGGCAACACGATGGGTAACGTAAGGGGAGGGCGCCAGTCTAGCAGATTGCCATTCGACCTTCACCGCCCGGCAAGGGGCGTGGCAAACGTGCCTTATCTTTCCAATGAAAGTGCCTTGTCTTTCCAAGGAGTTGGCGCGTTACAATGGGCCATCGATCCCCTGATTGCAGCGCACCATGAGCAAGCCCGACCCACATCCCCTGATTGAACCCTTTCTCGATGCCCTCTGGCTGGAGCGGGGATTGTCTGACAACACGGTCAGCTCCTATCGCAGCGATCTGGAGAAGTTCTCCCTCTGGCTCGACGAGCAGGGGAGCTCGCTGCTGCTGGCGGGGATGGACGAGATCCAGCACTACCTCGCCTGGCGGGTCGATCACCAGTTTGCGGCCAGCAGCACCGCCCGCTTCCTGTCGGCCCTGCGCCGCTTTTACCAGTATCTCAACCGCGAGAAGCTGCGCAGCGACGATCCGACCGTGCTGTTGGAGGGGCCCAAGCTGCCGAAAAAACTCCCCTCCGATTTAAGCGAAACGGAGGTGGATGGGTTGCTGAGTGCGCCGCTGGTGGATGACCCGCTGGAGCTGCGGGACAAGGCGATGCTGGAGCTGCTCTACGCCACCGGGCTGCGGGTCTCCGAGCTGGTGGGGCTCACCGCCGAGCATGTCAGTTTGCGGCAGGGCTTGGTGCGGGTTATTGGCAAGGGTAACAAGGAGCGGTTGGTGCCGATGGGCGAGGAGGCGATGCACTGGCTGGAGCGTTACTACCGAGAGGCCCGCACCCTGCTGCTGGGGGGCACCACTTCGGATGTGGTATTTCCCTCCAAGCAGGCCCGTATGATGACCCGCCAGACCTTCTGGCACCGCATCAAGCTCTATGCCCTGCGGGCCGGGATCAACGGCGAGCTATCCCCCCATACCTTGCGCCACGCCTTCGCCACCCATCTACTCAACCACGGCGCCGACCTGCGAGTGGTACAGATGCTGCTGGGCCATGCGGATCTCTCCACCACCCAGATCTACACCCATGTGGCCAACGAGCGACTCAAGGCGCTGCACGGTGAGCACCACCCCAGAGCCTGAGTGGCTGGCCTCCCAAAAACAAAAAACCGCCAGCAGGCGGTTTTTTTATCTCTACACGACAGGAGATGGCGCTTATTTCCCTTGCTGGGATTTCAGCAGATCACGGATCTCGGTCAGCAGCTCCTGATCCTTGGTCGGGCCAGCCGGGGCGGCGGCTTCCTCTTCCTGCTTTTTCTTCAGGGTGTTGATGGCCTTCAGTCCCATGAAGATGGCAAAAGAGATGATCAGAAAGTCGATGATGGTCTGGATGAACTTGCCATAGGCGATGACCACGGCGGGTGTTGCACCTTCTGCGGCCTTCAGGGTGACCGCCAGGTCGCTGAAGTCCACGCCGCCCAGGATCAGGCCGATGGGCGGCATGATCACGTCACCGACAAAAGAGGAGACAATTTTGCCGAAGGCGGCACCAATGATGATACCTACCGCCATATCGATGACGTTGCCGCGGGCGGCAAAGGCTTTGAACTCTTGAATCAGACTCATTATTTCCTCCGAAATTAAACAAGATAGCGCGTTGATTACCCTTGCCAAAGGGCGAACTCTTGTCAGGAAAAACAGAGGCTAAGCCGCGTTGTTCCTGTCGTCCTGACTAGCTTGCGGGCGTTATGAGTCCTTGGCAATCGGGGGGAGCCATTTTTTTGGTACAAAGTGATATTAATTTTTTGGTAATTAGCTGGTTGAATGATGAGCTGTGCTGCTGTAGTTTGCTGGGTCGATTCATTCATACCACGTGAGTAAACAAGTGAAGTATTTACTACTGGGAATGATGCTTTTGTGCACATTTGCTGCCAGAGCGGGGATGGATACCCAAGCCTTGAAACAGACCATCACAGCCCGGCTGGGGGTCCCCGTCTATCTGGTTGAGCCGACCCCGATCGCGGGGTTGTATATGCTGGGCACCTCACAGGGGGTGCTCTACAGCGATGCCAAAGGGGATTATGTGGTGCAGGGGGTCATGCTGGATATGACCCGTGACATGAAGAACCTGACCATCTCGGGTATGCGCGAGCAGCGCCGACTTGGTCTGGCGCAGGTGGCCCATGCCCCCATCGTGCTCAAGGCCAGGGATGAGCGTCACCGGGTTGCGCTGTTTCTCGGCGAGCAGGACGCCAAACGTCGTCAGCTCTCCGGCACCTTGCAACACCTGCAGGCATCCGGGGTGAGCGTGGCTCTCTATCCGGTGATTGATCACGCCGAACGGGCCGCCGACTGGTGCAGCGATCCCCTGCTGCAAAATGATCCGTTAAAAGCCTATTTGCCTCAAACGGCATGTAGTGAGACCCTTATCCAAAATATTGGCCTGAGCCAATGGTTGGGGGTCAAGGTACTGCCGGCCTGGGTCTCCTCCGACGGGGATCTGGTGCGCGGGTATCAGAGCCCCGAACAGCTGCTCAAGATACTGGATCATATTGATGTCCCTGCAAATCCGTCGTCGTCCGCGAGTTGATGATTCCCATCTGCCTGCCACCCTGCATCCCCTGATTCGCCAAATCTTCGCCAGCCGTGGCGTAGAGGATCCAGCCCTGCTGGAGCGCAGCGCCAGTCAGCTGTTGCCGCCCCAGCGCCTCTATGGCATGGAACAGGCGGTGCCGCTGCTGGCGGATGCCCTGACTGCCCAGAAACGGATCCTTATCGTCGGCGACTTCGACTGCGATGGTGCCACCAGTTCGGCCCTGTGTGTGCTGGCCCTGCGCGCCATGGGCGGTCGCCACATCGATTTTCTGGTGCCCAACCGCTTCGAGTTTGGCTACGGCCTCACCCCCGAGATTGTCGAGCTGGCGGTGGCCCGCGGTGCCGAGTTTCTTATCACGGTGGATAACGGCATCTCCAGCATCGCCGGGGTGGCGGCTGCCAAGGCGGCGGGCATGCAGGTACTGGTTACCGATCACCATTTGCCGGGTCAGGATCTGCCTGATGCCGATGCCATCGTCAACCCTAACCAGAGCGGTTGCGATTTCCCCTCCAAGTCGCTGGCCGGGGTGGGGGTGGCCTTCTACCTGATGGCGGCCCTCAACACCCATCTGCGTCAGCTCGGCTGGTACGAACGGCAAGGGTTGCGAGCCCCCAATGTGGCGGATTACCTCGACCTGGTGGCGCTCGGCACGGTCGCCGACGTGGTGGCGCTCGATGGCAACAACCGCATCCTGGTCCATCAGGGCTTGCAGCGGATCCGGGCCGGCCGCTGTCGCCCCGGCATTCAGGCGCTGGTGGATGTGTCGGGCCGCGATGGTCGCCGCCTCACCGCCGCCGACCTCGGTTTTGCGCTGGGGCCGCGCCTCAATGCGGTAGGGCGCCTCGATGACATGTCCCTCGGGGTCGCCTGTCTGCTCTGCGATGATCTTAATCTGGCGCGCCAGCTTGCGGCCGAGATGGACAGCCTCAATCAGGAGCGCAAGGAGATCGAGCAGGGGATGCAACAGGAGGCCCTCGCCACTCTGGAGCAGATCCGCTTTCGCGATGGCGAGGTACCGTCGGGCATAGTGCTGCACCGGGACGAGTGGCATCAGGGGGTGGTGGGGCTGGTGGCCTCCAAGGTGAAGGAGAAGTACTACCGCCCGGTCATTGCCTTTGCCGAGAGCAGCGAGACCGAGCTCAAGGGCTCCGGCCGCTCCATCCCCGGGGTGCACCTGCGCGATGCGCTGGAACTGCTCGATACCCGCCATCCGGGCCTGATGGGCAAGTTTGGCGGCCACGCCATGGCGGCGGGGCTGACCCTGCCCAAGGCCAATATCGAGGCCTTCAGCCGCGCCTTTGAGGCGGTCATCAGCGAGCTGGTGACCCCCGAGCTGCTGACCGGAGTGCTGCTCACCGATGGCGAGTTGTTGCCGGATGAGCTCACCCTCGAGCTGGCGGAGCTTATTCGCGCCTCCGGCCCCTGGGGTCAGGCCTTCCCCGAGCCGCTGTTTGACGGCGAATTCGTGCTGGTGCAGCAGCGGCTGGTGGGGGAGAAGCACCTCAAGATGATGCTGACAACCGATTCCGGTCATGCGGTGGATGCCATCGCCTTTGGCGTCGATCTCAAGCGCTGGCCCGATGCCTCGGTCAAGCGGGTGCGGCTTGTCTACCGGCTTGACGTCAACGAGTGGCGCGGCAACCGCAGCGTGCAGCTGCTGGTGGAGCATCTGGAGGCGGCCGGTCTTTGAGCCGGTAGCATCGCTGCTCTATCGCCGCTTTATCACAGATAGCGCTGACAACGGCCACCCGAGGGTGGCCGTTTTTGTTGGCGGATCTCTGGAAAAGGGCGTTGACCTGTCTATAGCTTCACAGTTTAAGCTCGTCTCTATCGGGTCACCTGATGGCCTGCACCGTGAGTGATTGCCATGAAAATATCCGAACTGGCCCGCCGCTGCGGTCTCGCCCGCTCCACCCTGCTCTATTACGAGAAGCTGGGGGTGATTGCCGGTACCCGGGCCGCCAACGGCTATCGCCACTATGACGAGGGGGATCTGCAGCGACTGCAGATGGTTCAGGCCCTGCAGGCGGGTGGTCTCAGCCTCAAGCAGTGCCTCGCCTGTCTGGCTGGCGAGATAGATCAAGCGGCATTGCAGGCCCGGGTCAGGGAGCTGGATGAGGAGCTGGCGCGGATGCAGCGCGCCCGGGATCTGTTGGCGGATCTGGCAGGGCTGCGCCCGCGCTCCGGTGAGGAATTCAAGGCCTGGCAGCTGCAACTGCAGCGCGAGGCACCTGAGGCCTACTTCGCGTGGGTGATGAAACAGGGTTTTAGCGAGAAAGATCGCTACCACTTGCAATGGTTGAGCAAAGACATGAATGAACATGAGCGTTACATCAAGGACTTTATCCAGCTGCTGGATGGCATGAGTTACTGGGGGCCGGGGGATCGCGCCTTCACCCAGCAGCAGTTTGCCGCCTTGCCCATTCGGCCGCGCCGGATCCTCGACATGGGCTGCGGGCGCGGTGCCTCGACCATGGCGCTGGCTCAGGTGACCGATGCCGCCATTGTGGCCATCGATCTGGAAGAGGAGGCGCTGGCCGCCGTGGCGCACTCCGCCCGTGCAGCAGGCTTTGAGCATGTCTCCACCCTCTGCGCCAACATGGCTGCACTGCCGGATGATCTGGCCCCGGCCGACCTCATCTGGGCAGAGGGGAGCGCTTACGTGATGGGGGTTGCCAATGCACTGAAGGCGTGGCGCCCGCTGCTCGCGAGCCCACAGGCTTGCATCGTGCTCAGTGATGCGGTCTGGCTGACCGATAACCCGCCCGAGGAGGCATTGGCATTCTGGCAGCAGGATTATCCCGCTATGCAGACGCTGGCGGGCCTGCTTGAGACGATACAAGCGGCAGGCTACAGCTGCCTGTCACACACTCCCTTGCCGATGAGCGCCTGGAACAACTATCTGGACCCTATCGAGGTCAATCTGGTGCGCTATCGAGACGAGCTGGAGGAGAGTGCCGCCTGGCAGGACTTGAGCAGGGAAGTGGCCATCCACCGCCAATATCTGGGCAGTTACGGCTATGTGATCTGCTGCCTGCAAAAAGATGCGTGATAAGTTGTCGTAAAAAATGAGGCGCCTGCGGGCGCCTCTTTGTTTATCGGGGATTGCGGGTGGTCATTACAGTTCGCGGGCCCAGGGGTGAGCCTTGGGGCGCAGCGCCAGCGCCAGACCCAGCAGCAGCACGGTCAGGCCGTAGAGGGGCCAGCTGCCAAAGCGCATGTAGGGGGTCTCACCGTGGGCGGGACGCACCTCGCTGCGCAGCACACCCGCTTCAAACTGCGGGATCTGGCCGATGATGCTGCCGTCGATTTCGGTAACGATGGTGATGCCGGTGTTGGTGTCGCGCAGCAGCGGACGAGCCAGCTCCAGCGCGCGCATCCGGGCGATCTCCATATGTTGCCACGGGCCGATGCTGGTGCCGAACCAGGCATCGTTGGAGACGGTCAGCAGGAAGTCGGTATCGGCATTGACGTTGCGGCGCACCTCCTCTGGGAAGATGATCTCGTAGCAGATGGCGGCGGCAAACTTGAGCCCCTTGGCGATCAGGTTTGGCTGCACTTCGTCACCCCGGCTGAAGGAGGACATCGGCAGGTTGAAGAAGGGGGCGATGGGGCGCAGCAGATCTTCAAACGGCACGAATTCGCCGATGGGCAGCAGGTGGTACTTGTTGTAGCGGTTGGAGTGGTTGTAGAAGTAGGACTCCTTGCCATCCGCATCCTGCACCCCCATGCCGAGCACGGTATTGTAGAAGCGCTGTTGCTGCTCGTCGTAGTGAATGATCCCCGCCAGCAGGCCGGTATCGTTCACCTTCATCGCCTTGTCCAGATTCTCCAGATAGGGGCCCATCGCCTTCTCGATGGCCGGGATCGCCGACTCCGGCCAGATGATGATGTCGGCATCCTGATTCTCGCGGCTCAAGTCCTGATAGGTGCGCACCGTGGGGGCCAGCGCCTCCGGATCCCACTTGAGGGACTGAGCAATATTGCCCTGCACCAGTGCCACCTTGACCGGCTCGCCACGGGTCACCCAGTTGAGCTGCATCAGACCGTGGGCACCGGCCACCAGCAGGGCGGGCACCGCCAGCCAGAGCGGGGAGCGGGACTTCCACACCAGCCAGATAGCGGAGGCGGACAGCAACAGGGCGAGGGTGATGCCCTGCACCCCGAGAATGGGAGCAAATCCCTTGAGGGGGCCGTCGATCTGGCTGTAACCAAACCAGAGCCAGGGGAAACCGGTCATCACCCAGCCGCGCAGCCAGTCAGCCACTAACCACAGGGCCGGGAAGGCGAGCAGCCAGCGGCTCCAGTGACGGCCGCCAAAGAAGCGGGCGAAGGCCCAGCAGGCGAGCGTCGGGTATAGGGCCAGATAGGCGGAGAGCCCGGCCAGCAGCACGAAGGCGACCGGTAGCGGGATGCCACCAAACTCGGTCATGCTGACATGGATCCACCACAGCCCCGGCAAAAAGAGTCCCATGGCGTAGCCAAAACCGCGCCAGGCGGCCTGTTTCGGCGTGGCTTTGTCCAGCAGGGCGTAGAGGCCAAGCAGGGAGGGGATCACCAGCGGCCAGTAGCCGAAGGGGGAGAAGGCCAGCACGGCGATGGCACCAGAGGCCAATGCACTGAGGCTTAACAGAATTTTGGAAGTAACAGGGGATAATCTCACGGGCGATGGTGCTCGTCTTGGTGTGCAACTGGGGTCGAATGGCCGGTATCTTAACCTGTAAGCGGGGCAACGGCGAGCCTCGATGCCGGTGGCAGAGAGCACAACGCCCCGAGGTCGGGGCGTTGTTTCACACATCGAGCGGATCTGCTTATTGCGGCTCGGATTGCGCTGCCGCGTGGTGCTCGGGGATCTTCACCTGCAGCTGCTGCAGACGGCGCCGGTCGGCATGCATCACCTTGAACAGGTAGCCATCCAGCTCGATCTCCTCGCCCTTCTTGGGCAGGTGGCTGAAGGCGTGCATCACCAGACCACCGACCGTATCCACCTCTTCATCGCTGAATTTGGTGCCGAAGAAGTCGTTGAAATCCTCGATCTCGGTCAGGGCGCTGATGGAGAAGACCCGCTTGCTGAGGCGGCGGATTTCGTCCGGTTCATCCTCGATGTCGTCAAACTCGTCGTCGATCTCGCCAACGATCAGTTCCAGTATGTCTTCGATTGTCACCAGACCGGAGACGCCACCAAATTCGTCGACCACGATGGCCATGTGGTAGCGCTCTTCACGGAACTCCTTGAGCAGACGGTCAACCCGTTTGCTTTCGGGCACGATCACCGTGGGGCGCAAGATTTTCTCGAGCTGCAGCGGCTCGCTGGCGTGATGGCCGCCAAACCCGAAGGGGAGCAGATCCTTGGCGAGCAGAATGCCCTCCACATGGTCCTTGTCCTCGTTGATCACCGGGAAGCGGGAGTGGCCGGACTCGATGATCACCGGCAGGATTGCATCCACCGGTTGGGACTTCTCGATGGTCACCATCTGGGAGCGGGGGATCATGATATCGCGCACGCGAAGATCGGCGATCTCCAGCACCCCCTCGATCATGTCCTTGGTGTCCTGATCGATGAGGTCGCGCTCTTCGGCATCGGCTATCACGTCTACCAAATCATTGCGGTCTTTTGGCTCGCCCTGGAAGAGTTGGCTGAGTTTGTCGAGCCAGGTTTTCTTCGGCGAGCCGGTACTAGGGTGATCGTCGGTCATTTTCTCTCTTGGTTACTCGTATGAACACACTTGAAATAGTTCGGGTTATATAAGGATGGTCATCTGCTGTTTCAAGACGATGACCATCCGGTTCTTTACTCTTCGTCGTTCAGATAAGGATCGGCAAAACCGAGCTCCTGCATGATGTCGCGCTCAAGCGCTTCCATCTCTTCGGCTTCCTCATCCTCGATATGGTCATAACCTAGCAGATGCAGACTGCCGTGCACAACCATGTGGGCCCAGTGGGCCATCAGGGGCTTGCCCTGCTCCTCGGCCTCGCGCTCTACCACCTGACGGCAGATCACCAGATCGCCGAGCAGCGGCAGCTCCAGACCGGGTGGCGCCTCGAACGGGAAGGAGAGCACGTTGGTGGGCTTGTCCTTGCCGCGATAGGTGAGGTTGAGTTCGTTGCTCTCCGCCTCGTCGACGATGCGCACCGTCACTTCTGCCTCCTGCTGGAAGCCGAGAATGGTGCCGTCGAGCCAGCCTTGCAGCTGGGCTTCGGTGGGCAGGCCGTCAGTGCTGGCACTGGCCAGCTGCAGATCCAGGGTTACGCTCATTGCTCGCTCTCTTTGCTGGAGTTTGTTTGGCCGGCCACCTTCTCGGCTGCCTGTTTGGCGTCGAACGCCTCATAGGCCTGCACGATGCGGGCCACCACCGGGTGGCGAACCACGTCTTTGGACTCGAAGAAGTTGAACGACAGACCATCGACCCCTGGCAGCACTTCCAGCGCGTGGCGCAGGCCGGATTTGGCGTTGCGCGGCAGGTCTACCTGGGTGATGTCGCCGGTGACCACTGCCTTGGAGTTGAAGCCGATGCGGGTGAGGAACATCTTCATCTGCTCGGTGGTGGTGTTCTGGGCCTCATCAAGAATGATAAAGGCGTCATTGAGGGTTCTTCCGCGCATATAGGCGAGCGGCGCCACTTCGATGATGTTGCGCTCCATCAGCTTCTCGACCCGCTCAAAGCCCAGCATCTCGAACAGGGCGTCGTAGAGCGGGCGCAGGTAAGGATCCACCTTCTGGGAAAGATCGCCAGGCAGGAAGCCGAGCTTCTCGCCCGCTTCCACCGCCGGGCGAGTCAGCAGAATGCGGCGAATTTCCTGACGCTCCAGCGCATCCACTGCTGCCGCGACCGCCAGATAGGTCTTGCCGGTACCGGCCGGGCCTATGCCGAAGCAGATGTCGTGGCGCACGATGTTGGCAATGTACTGAGCCTGATTGGGGCTGCGTGGCTTGATGAGACCGCGCTTGGTCTTGACCGTCACTTCCTTGCCATAGGGGATGCTCGGCGCCGGTTCGTCATCCTGCTCCAGCACCCGCGACTCCTGAATGGCCAGATGGACCATATCGGGAGTGATATCGGTCACCTTGCCACCCTTGAGGGGCTGGGTTTCCACATAGAGGTGCTTGAGGATGACGGCGGCGGCATCCAGCTGGGCCGGTTTGCCCACCAACTGGAAGTGGCTGTCACGGTAGCTGATCTCGACGCCGAGGCGGCGCTCCAGCTGCTTGATGTTGTCATCGAAGGGGCCGCAGAGGCTGGCAAGGCGCTTGTTGTCGGCGGGCTCCAGATGCAGATTCAGGGTCGAGATGTGTCGGCTCAAAATATCCTCGTCTCAAGGCGCTCCCCATCCGCCGGGCGAATGGGGAGGAGGGGATTAATGGGGAGTGAAGGCGGCAACGCCCAGCTCGTCCGGTACGTTATCCGGGCGACGGGCCAGGATTTCGCTCGGGGCGGTGGCGATCCGCAGGTTCATCTCGCTCTCGCCGCGGATGAACTTGCCGCGCAGGGAGTTGGGACGCACCTCGGTGATCTCCACGTCGGCAAAGCCGCCGATCAGGGTGTGCTGGCCTTCGAAGTTGACCACCCGGTTGTTCTCGGTGCGGCCACACAGCTGCATCGGGTCGAGCTTGGAGGGCCCTTCCACCAGGATGCGCTGGGTGGTGCCCAGCATGGCGCGGCCAATCTGCATCGCCTGGTTGTTGATGACGTGCTGCAAGCGGGCCAGACGGGCTTTCTTCACTTCCATGTCGACATCGTCGGGCATGTCGGCGGCCGGGGTGCCCGGGCGCGGGCTGAAGATGAAGCTGAAGCTCATGTCGAAACCCACATCCTCGATCAACTTCATGGTCGCTTCAAAGTCTTCGTCCGTCTCGTTCGGGAAGCCAACGATGAAGTCGGAGCTGATGGTGATGTCGGGACGGGCGGCACGCAGGCGACGGATCTTGGATTTGTACTCCAGGATGGTGTGCGGGCGCTTCATCATGGTCAGGATGCGGTCGGAGCCGCTCTGCACCGGCAGGTGCAGGAAGCTGACCACTTCCGGGGTATCTTTGTAGACTTCGATGATGTCGTCGGTGAACTCGATCGGGTGGCTGGTGGTGTAGCGAATGCGATCGATACCGTCGATGGCGGCCACCAGACGCAGCAACTCGGCGAAGGTGCAGATGCCGCCATCAAAGGTCGGACCGCGGTAGGCGTTGACGTTCTGGCCGAGCAGATTCACTTCGCGCACACCCTGCTGGGCGAGCTGGGCGATTTCGTAGAGCACGTCGTCCAGCGGTCGGCTCACCTCTTCACCGCGGGTGTAGGGCACCACGCAGTAAGTACAGTATTTGGAGCAGCCTTCCATGATGGAGACGAACGCGGTGGCCCCTTCGGCGCGCGGTTCGGGCAGGCTGTCGAATTTTTCGATCTCGGGGAAGGCGATATCAACCTGGGCACCACGGCCCTCTTGCACTTCCTTGATCATGGCGGGCAGGCGATGCAGGGTCTGCGGGCCGAACACGATATCCACATAGGGAGCGCGCTGGCGGATGGCATCGCCCTCCTGAGAGGCAACGCAGCCACCCACGCCGATCACCAGACCGGGCTTGTTGGCCTTGAGCTTTTTCCAGCGTCCCAGCTGGTGGAACACCTTCTCCTGCGCCTTTTCGCGGATGGAGCAGGTATTCAGCAGCAAGACATCTGCCTCTTCGGGCTCTTCGGTAAGCGTGTAGCCATTGCTGGCATCCAACAGGTCGGCCATTTTGGACGAGTCATACTCGTTCATCTGGCAACCCCAGGTTTTAATGTGAAGTTTCTTGCTCATTGCTTCTCTTGACTTGTTTTGAAATCGGCATGGTCAAAGGACCGCGCATTTTACTCCGCAATCTGGATACTGCCTAGCTAATATCCAGCTGGCAATGGTGCTCACCCGATACCTGTTGCCAGCAAGCTCAATAAGCTTTCTCCTTGATTTGACGCAGCAATTCCCCGTTTGTCTCACTGTTTATCAGTCGCCCTTGCGCTATCATGCAGCCATCCGGTTCACGTCCGGGCGCTGTCGCCGGATGCACCCTTTCAGGAATAAATGTATGGAACAGTGTGATATCGCCATCGTCGGCGCCGGCATGGTGGGCGCCGCCACCGCCTGTCTGCTGGCAGCTCAGGGCCTCTCGGTGCGGGTCATCGAGACCCAACTGCCGGAGCATTACGCGCCGGAGCAGCCGCTGGATCTGCGGGTCTCCGCCATCAGTCAGGCCTCGGTGGCGCTGCTGGAGCAGGCCGGTGCCTGGCACCATCTGCAGCAGATGCGGCTCTGCCCCTACCGCCGACTGGAGACCTGGGAGCTGGACGGTTTTGCCACCCGCTTCAATTCCGCCGATCTCGGTCTGCCCCAGCTCGGCTACATCATCGAAAACCGGCTGGTGCAGCTCGCCCTGCTCAAACGGATGGAGGATTTCCCCACCATCCAGACCCACACCCCGGCGGCGGTGACCAGCCTGCGCCAGAGTGCAGATGAAGCTGTGCTGACTCTGGACGACGGCACCGAGCTGGCGGCCCGCTGGGTGCTGGCTTGCGATGGTGCCGAATCCCACACCCGCAAGCTGGCGGATATCGGCGTATCGCGCTTCGAGTACCGCCAGCACTGCATGCTGATCAATATCGACACCGACTTTGCGCAGGAAGATATCACCTGGCAGCAGTTCACCCCGAGCGGCCCGCGCGCCTTCCTGCCGCTGCCCGGCCAGCACGGCTCTCTGGTGTGGTATGACAGCCCGGCCCGTATCCGGGCGCTGGCGGCCATGAGCAACGAAGGGCTTGCCGCCGAGGTGCGTAGCCACTTCCCAAGCCGGCTCGGCGGATTTACCGTCACCGGCAAGGGGAGTTTCCCGCTGGTGCGCCGCCACGCCAACGACTATCACGCCGGTCGGGTGGTGTTGCTTGGCGATGCTGCCCACACCATCAACCCGCTGGCGGGGCAGGGGGTCAACCTCGGCTTCAAGGATGTGGCCTGCTGGGCTGATCTGCTGCAAGGAGCTGGCGCCGACTGGCATCAACTGGCGTTGGCCGAGCGTTACGAGCGGCGCCGTCGTCCCGACAACCTGCTGATGCAGTCGGGGATGGATCTCTTCTACGGGGTGTTCAGCAACGAGATTGGCCCCCTCAAGCTGGCCCGCAATCTGGCTCTCAATCTGGCGGACAAGGCGGGCCCGCTCAAGGAGATGGCGTTGCGCTATGCACTGGGGCTGGTTTGACAGGTAGGAACCAGATAACACGGGCAGAATGCGCGAAGGAGCAAAGGTGATGAACAAGGCACTGCTGGTGATCGATTTTATCAACGACATCGCCCACCCTGACGGGCGCATTGCCGCCTCCGCAACCCATGTGCTGGAGCAGGATGCTGTTGCGCATGCCAATCAGGCGCTGGCCCATGCCCGCGCCAACGGCTGGCTGGTAGTGCTGATCAAGGTGGGCTTTGACGGTGGCTATCAGCTGCAGCCTAAGGGCTCCCCCATGTTTGGTCGGGCTCACCAGTTGGGGGCGCTCTCTTTGGCTGACAGCGGCACCGACTTTCATCCTGATCTGGATGTGCAGCCCGGCGATCTGGTGTTGGCCAAGCCCAGAGTGAGCCCCTTTTATGGCACGGCGCTGGAGCCTGCGCTGCGGGCCAATCACATCGACCACCTCTATCTGTGCGGGGTGAGCACTAGCTGGGCCATTCAGGCGGCAGCGCGGGATGGTCACGATCGCGACTACGCCATCACCATACTGGAGGATGCCTGCGCCGCCGCAGATGCCACCGAGCATCACACCTCGCTGCGGATGCTGGGGCGCATCGCCGAGATCATCAAGGTGTCCCAGCTGGCTTGATCCTTAACGCAGGCAGCACCCGAGCACCGTGTTGAGATTGACTCAGCGGCCCTCTGTCGGCCCGCAGCGCTTTTGGGCAACATGATTGTCGGGCAATATGGTACTCACATGGACAACAACAAGGATGGGCAGATGCGTTATCAGGGACGGATCGCGAGCTGGAACGAGGCGCGCGGCTTTGGATTTATTACGCCGGAGCAAAATGGCGCCGAGCAGATAATCAATGGATCACGCGGTGCAGGGCTGTTTGTGCATGTTACGGCGCTGCAATCAGATGGTCGCGTGCCCGAGCCGGGGGAGCGTGTCACCTATCTGATCGGCAGTGATCAGGATGGTAAGCCAAGGGCGTTGCAGGTCTTTTTCCCCGATCGCCCGCTCACGTTGGCGGATGCCGAGCCTTCATCCGCATCATCAGCGGCGCCATCGTTTCGGGCGGCAAGTCAGCCGCCACGACCTACCTTGACCAGAGAGAGAAGTAACCCCTATCGACGTCGCAAGAGCAGCTGGAGTGGCAAACTGATCCCCCTGCTGGTGCTCGTCGGCCTCTTTTCCATCTATTCCCGTTTCTCGGCCGAGTCGATGGCGCCATTGCCGGTCTCCTCTTTCAATCAGGAGGAGGTCAGTACGCCACAGGCAACGACCTTTATTCGCCAGTGTGATGGTCGGCAGCATTGCTCCCAGATGACCTCCTGCGAGGAGGCAACCTGGTTTTTACAAAACTGCCCTGGTACCAAGATGGATGGGGAAGGAGATGGCATCCCCTGTGAAAATCAGTGGTGTGGTCATTAAATGTGACTTATCAGATACATATGCTCATGATGTGCTCTTGTTATCCGGAACAGGGAAACTGTCCTGAAACCTTGCCGGATGGTGTTCGATGGTGAAATTTGGTCTCAGTTGGCTAAGTGGGAATGGGGTGCTTTACTCTATCTGCTGACTTAATTGTTAATAGATGGCGGTATGCCACTTTTGCCACAGGATGGCCACCATGGCGGATGAGATACAGACGCGGCAGAGTCACTTCGCCGAGCGAGCCCATCATCTGGCTGCACTGCTGGATTCGCTGGAAGACCAGATATCGGTGATAGATCGGGATGGCGTGATCCATTACACCAATCTCGCCTGGGATCTGTTTGCCGAGCAAAACGGTATGCCCAAGGGATATAACTGGATTGGGGTCAATTACATGGGGGCTTGTGACGCTGAATCCGAGCCCTCTGGATTGGCTGCCGTGGAGGGGATCCTCCGGGTTATCCGTCATCAGCAGGAGAAGTTCTATCTGGAATACCCCTGCCACAGCCCCGACACCCAGCGCTGGTTTATGATGCGAGTCGCGCCGGTACCCGGGCTTGATGCCGAGTATTTTTCCATCGCCCATATCAATATCACCGAGCGCAAGCTGCTGGAGCTGGAAGTTGCCAGCCTCTCCCAACATGATCCCCTGACCGGACTGGCCAATCGGCGGCTGTTCAACAGCTTTTTGCATAACGAGTGGCGGCGCAGCATGCGTGAACATACCCCGCTCTCCCTCATCATGCTGGATCTGGATAACTTCAAGGCGTGTAATGACCATCTTGGTCATCAGATGGGGGATGGCTCCCTCCAGCTGGTGGGCCATCTTCTGCAATCCTTCTGCCAGCGTCCGGCGGATCTGCCCTGCCGTTTTGGTGGTGACGAGTTTGCCCTGATCCTCGGCAATACAGATCGAGATGCGGCTCAGCGGATTGGAGAGGAGATCCGCCAGGCCATCAACGATCTCGACATCGTGGTGGCAAATAATATTCAGCTTAGCGCCAGCATTGGCATTGCCACCTACACGGCAGAGCAACTGCTGGAGGGGGAAGGGGCGTTGCTGGCTGCGGCCGATGCGGCGCTTTATTGCGCCAAGGGGGCGGGTAAAAACCGTAGTCACTGCGCCAGCTGTTGAGCCGCATTACCGCTTTTGTCCTGCATGCGCCCCCTTGATGGGGTCGCACTGTTTTGACGTGGCACGATGTTAGCTACCAGCGAGCGTTGGTTTCAGCGCTCGGGTGTGGCTGACACCGGCAGGGGATGGCTGGCGATCACCTGCCTGACGAAGTGATCCCGGATGGGGTCGGCAAAGTCCGGATTCCATACCATGCTGACCTCCCACTCGGAGCTGGGACCAGAGAGAGGATAGAGGGTGACATCGGGCCCTGCGATAAAGCTGACGCTGCGCGGCAGGATGGCGTTGCCTATGCCTGCTGCGACCAATGCCACCAGCGTCTGGATATCTTCGGCCTCCTGAACCATGCCGGTCAGCCGATTGGCGCCGAGAAAACCGGCGATCTGCTGGCTGAGACCGGGGCAGCGGTGGCCCACCATCTGCAACAGGGGTTGACTGGTCAGTGCCTGCTGGACGTCGAATGCGGCCGGGTCTGGCTCGGTCATCCGTGTCGGCACCGCCAGCACCAGCCGGTCGATCAGCAGTCTGTGTTCCTGCAACTGCGGCATCTGAGGTCTGCGCATAAAGCCAAGCTGCAACTGGCCGGAGAGCAGCTGCTCCTGCTGGATGGCGGAGGGCATATCCTGCAGATGGACCATCACGTCCGGAACCTGCTGCTTGAAGCGGGCCACCAGCGCAGGGGCCAGCGCGAAACTCGACAGACCGAAGCCAATCTTGAGCCGACCGGCCACGCCACTCGCCACCGCCAGCGCGTGACGTTCAAACTCCCTGCCGTGTTTGACCAGTGCACTCGCCTGAGTGAGCAGCTGGGCGCCGAGCGCCGTCAGCTCGGCACCATGGCGGCCCCGCTTGAACAGGGTGCAGCCCAGCGTCTGCTCCAGCCCCTGGATCTGCTTGGTGAGGGCCGGCTGGGTGATAAAGAGGCGGCTGGCTGCTTCCCGGTAGTTGGCGGTGTCGGCCAGCGTCACAAACGCCTGTAGTTGCCTCAAGTCGAATTTCATTCCAATTGGTTATCCAAGGTGGCGATTTATTGATTATAAATTATCTAATCGCCTTGTTCTAATGGCTCGGCAAGGGGGGAATCGCCCTCCTCTGAACCGGAACAAGGAGCCATATCATGTCTACCCAACGCTATCTCTTTTTGATCAAGGGCAAGCTGGTGCTGGCTCAGCCGTTGGCGGCCCCGGAGACGGGGGAGCTGCTCGGCAGCCTGTTGCAACAGGGGTTTGTGGTCGGCCCCTTGCAAGTGTGGGCTGGCAGTGCCGAGCAGGCGTTGGCCTGTTATGAGCGTGCCGCCCAGCAGCAGGCCTTTGCCGATGCGTTCTCTGGCTCTCTGCCTGAGCTGGCCGGGGTGCCTGTATGAGTGTCTGTATGAGTGCTGGCATGAACACGCTCACCCTGTCGGTATCCGCCCTGCTGCTCGATATGGATGGTACTCTGGTCTGCTCGACCGGCGATGTGGAGAAAGTGTGGCGGTTCTGGTGCCAGTATCATCAGTTTGCCCCTGAGCCGGTGCTGGCGATGTGTCACGGTATGCGTTCGCGGGAGGTGATCCGGGCGCTGGCCCCGCAGCTGGATGTGGAGCGGGAAGCGGCGCGGCTCGACGAGCTGGAGATGCTGCATACCGGCGGCGACGCCATCGCAGGGACTGGCGAGTTGCTGCGCCGCTTGCCGCCAGAGCTTTGGGCCATCGTGACCTCCGCCAGTGAGCAGGTTGCCCGTCACCGCCTGAATTGTGCCGGTTTGCCGCTGCCGGCCGTGCTCGTGGGGGCCGAAGCTGTGATCAATGGAAAACCCGATCCCGAGCCCTATCTGCTGGGGGCTGAACGGCTTGGCGTCTCGCCTGATTGCTGTCTGGTGTTCGAGGATGCCCCGGCCGGTATCGAGAGTGCCCTGCGTGCAGGTTGCAGTGTGGTGCAGGTAGGGGGCGATGCGCCGCTCAATCCGGCGGTGGTGGCGGTGATCCGCGATTGGCGCGAGGTGAATGTGGAGATTGGAGAGACATCCCTGCTGGTGACGCTGCCCGCCTGAGCGGTGGATAAAGCGTGTTATGACCGCAGATTGCGGTATGAACCATCGCCATCAACACTGTATGCCGCAATAAAAACGCCCCCGAGATGCGGGGGCGTTTTGCTATCTGGCCGTTATTTGAAAACGCGGAAACGGGTAGCGTCGTCGATAAAGGTCTTGTCACCGGCCGGTTGCTTGATGCTGCCAAAGGGCATTTGGGCGCGCAGCAGCCAGCTGGCGGGCAGGTTCCACTCCTTGCGTACCGCCTCGTCGATCAGCGGGTTGTAGTGCTGCAGGGAGGCACCGACTTTCTCCTGTGCCAGCGTCGTCCAGACCGCAAACTGGGCGATGCCGGTGGCATGTTCCGACCAGATAGGGAAGTTGTCGGCGTAGAGGGCGAATTTTTGCTGCAGATCCTTGATGACGCCGGTGTCTTCGAAGAACAGCACGGTACCGAAGCCTGCGCGAAAGCTGCCATCTACCTTGGCCTCACTCTGGGCATAGGCCTCTGGCGGCACAATCTTTTTCAACTCGGCTTTGACGATATCCCACAGCTTGTGGTGCTGGGCGCCAAACAGGATGACGGCACGGGAGCTCTGGGAGTTGAAGGAGGAGGGGCTGTGCCTGATGGCATCCTGGATCAGGGTCGTCAGCTGCTCCGGCGTGTGGGACACCTGGTCACCTAGGGCATAGATGGTACGACGTGCTTTGATCTGTTCGATAAACGGACTGCTCATAACATCTCCTTGTTCTGCTTGGCGTTGCAGCCGGTGATGGACGGTTTGTCCAGCGCCTGCCGAATCAGGTATAGACTATAACACCCGCAATGCAGAGCGGGGTTAACCCGGGGTAACTAGCGTTTTTCCTGTCAGTTGATATTCGTTTGCGAACCTTGACGTTTCACTAATGTTGGAAATGTCATTTAAGGGGCGCGAAAGTGATATTAATCAATGATTCACTCTCCCTTCTCTCCCACAATCCCCGTATGTTTTCTTGGTTCGGATGTGATGTGAGCCGTTCGTATCTCAATAAACGCTACTATGTGCTGGTCCCCCTCTCTGCATTGATTGGTTTGATGATCCTGATAGTGACGATCATCATGGCTATTGCCAGTTATCTGAGGGATATCGACATGACGGTATCCGGCTTCGGCCACATGGCCTCCTCCGTTGAAGCGTCCCTGATCCACGAGATGGTGAAGGTCAATGAGCGGCAACTGGCGGTGCTGGAGGCCTCGCTCGACAAGGAGAAGATCGCTCGCGGCGGGCTGGCCGACTCCCCCATCTGGGCCATTGCACACAAGATCAAACCAGGCAACCACTACATCTACTTTTACAACTTGAACGCGGATCGTATCGACAGCTACCCGGACTGGCTACCGCCCCCCGGTTATCAGGCGGCGCTGCGACCCTGGTATCAGGTGACCACCATGCCGGGCGACGAGCTCGTCTGGTTTGGCCCCTACCCTGAATACAATACCAATGAACTGATACTCAGCCTGATCAAACGGGTGCGGGACGATCAGGGGCAACTGCTGGGTCTGCTGATGGTCGACATGTCATTCGACTCGCTGCAGCAGGCGCTACAGCGGACGGTTGGCGGCAATCAGGCTGCACTCTATCTTACCTTGCGCGACAGCGGCCAGCTGGTGGTGGGCAGCAATATGGATCTGCTGGCAGATCACCCAATCGAGCAGCATCAGGGCCAGCAGTGGCTCGGTCTGGATGTGTTGTGTCATGGTACTTTCCTTAAGCGCGAGCTGGCGGACATTGGCTGGGATCTGAATATCTATCTGCCGCCCGTGCTGTTTCGCAACAGCCTCTATGAGGCGCTGCAGATGGTGGTTTTGCCATTGATCTCCCTGTTTGCCATCTGGTGTTGCACGCTGAGTCTGCTGGTGCGGATCTTCCGCCAGGAGCAGGCGCTGGTGTCGGGTTCACTGACCGGTATCGTGCGCAATCTGGAGAGTTCTCCCCCCATCACCAAGGCCAATACCTGGTTTGTGCGTCGCAGCCTGAACGAGATCGATCAGGTCAGGGCCAGCTTCCTCAAGGGGCAGGATGCGCTGTTGCGGGACCCTCTGACCGGTATCATGAACCGGCGAGCCTTCGAACAGCACAAGAGCGCGCTGGAGCTGAGGGGGGAGCGCTTCTGGCTGCTTTTGTTTGATATTGATCACTTCAAAGGACTCAATGACAGTCGGGGTCATGCCTTCGGCGATCAGGTGCTGTGTCGGGTGGCCAATTGCCTTGCTGATGTGCTGGGGGTGAGCACGGTTTACCGGATTGGTGGCGATGAGTTTGCCGCTCTGCTGCAACAGCCACAGGATGAGCTGGCGGAGAAGCTCAATTGTCTGCTTGAGGTGGTGCGACATCAGCAGTGGCGTGAGCACAAGGGGCAGGTCACCTTGAGTATCGGCGGCGCCTGCCATTCACCCGTTGCCGACCCCATCTTTGAGCGTGCTGATGCAGCCCTTTATCGTAGCAAGGAGGCTGGCCGGGACTGCTGGCATCTGGCGGATGAGGCTGCTGACTGACAGCTTTTGTCCCAGCGCGGCGGGTCTGTGCCGGGACACGACAACCTGATTGTGGGGCGCCCAGCCGTAATAGTTTGGCTTTTTGGTGATTTTAATCTTTAAATTCAATTGCTTGATTTTACTCTTCCATTCTGGGCGGTGGCCGTGCGGCCATTGACTGTCGCATCCCTCATTTCTGCTGGCTGGCGAACCCCGTGGCACTTTGTATAGTGCCGCTGAATATTAATCAGTTTTGACAGGAGTACCCATGGAGATGAATTCGCGTGCTCTTCGCGCACTGGCATTGCTGGGCGCCTTGCTGGCTGGCAGCACGACCGTGCATGCTTCCGAGACCCTTAATACCATTTTGGGTGGCGGCGCAGGCGGTGTGGCGGGCACCATGATCGGCAAGGAGCTGGGTGGCGATACCGGTGCGCTGGTGGGGGCTGCGTTGGGCGGTGCTGCCGGTGGCGCCGCGACGGCCAACAAGGGCAACAAGAATGAAGCGGCCCTTGGCGGCGCGGTGGGGGCGCTGGGCGGTGCCGCCATCGGCAAGAGTGTCGGTGGTGATACCGGTCAGCTGATCGGCGCCGGGGTCGGCGGGGCGAGCGGTTCGGCCATCGGTGCCAAGACCGGCGATGGCCACAAGAGCCAGGATCGCTATTACGATGATGACGATGATCATCACCATCACAAGCACCACAAGAAGTACAAAAAGTATAAGAAGCACAGATGGCACGACGACGATTGATGTGCACGCAGTGAGTGCGAAAGATGCAAAACGGGGCCTGTTGGTCCCGTTTTGCATGGTGTGGTCACTCGATTTTGCGGTTACTCGCTCGTGCGGTTACACCAGCCGGTGCTGGCGGCGACCGGCGGCAAAGGCGTTGATGTTGTCGATCAGCTGATCGGCGAGACGCTGCATCGACTCCTCGCTGGCCCAGGCCACATGGGGGGTCAGAATGAAGTGGGGGTATTGCAGCGCCTTCATCAAGGGGTGGTTGGGAGGCGGGGGTTCGACGCTCGCCACATCGAAACCGGCGCCACCGAGGCGGCCGTTGGCCAGCGCTTGCAGCAGCGCCTCCTCATCCACCAGCCCGCCACGGCCGACGTTGATCAGCAGGGCGCCCGGTTTCATCAGATCCAGCTCCCGCTCGCCAATCAGGTTGCGGGTGTAGGGGGTGAGCGGGCAGTGCAGGCTGATCACATCCGAACTTTGCAGCAACTCGTCGAGGGGCAGGCGATCCTCGTCGTGGCTGGCGCCGACCTGGCTCTGGGCGTAGCGCACACTCATTCCCATGCCTTTGGCCCGCTCGCCAAGCGCCTGTCCCAGAGTTCCCTTACCGATGATGCCAAGCTGCTTGCCGTGCAGATCCATGATGTTGTGGTCGAAGAAGCAGAACTGGCCGCTCTGTTGCCAGCGCCCCTCCAGCAGCGACTGGCGCCAGCAGAAGAGGTTGCGTGACAGGGCCAGCATCAGCGCCATGGCGTGCTCCGGCACCGAGGGGCCCGAGTAATTGCGGATATTGCACACCCCGACGTTGGCGGCGCGGCACGCTTCCAGATCCACGTTGTCGCTGCCGGTTGCGGCCAGGGCGATGAGTTTGAGCTCCGGCAGCTGGGCCAGTTCGGCGGCGCCGATCCGTACCTTGTTGATGATAGCGATGCTGGCATCTTTGAGCCGTTCCACCACCTGTTCCGGGGTAGTACTTGGATAGCTTTGCCAGTGGTGGGGGAAGTCGGGGTGATGCAGGGTGATGCCCGCATCCAGGGTATCGCTGTCGAGAAACACAATCTGCTGCATGAGCCTTCCTGCCATTGTTCAGGTTCGAGAGGCCATGATGCCAAAGAGGATGCAGTCAGGGCCAGCCTGCCGCTGTGGCAGGGTTGGGCTTTATCCGGCAGATGTGAGCTTGCGCGCTTTATTGCGCCACGCTAGCGGCCGGTTTAGAGCCAGCCCAGATGGTTGAGCCAGCCCTGAATGCGGGTGGGGGTCTCCTCCAGCTCCATCAGGGCATAGGGGCGATAGTTGAGCTTGTTGCTGCGCCGGCTCTCGCTTTTGCGGGCCTCGGCGGCCAGCAGTGGCCAGCGACCGCCATCCTCCTGATAGAGGTCCAGAGTGGGGATGGCCGCCTGAGCCACCTGTTTGGCCAGGGTCTGGTTGCTCTGCTGATTGGGGAAGAAGCCATCGAGCAGCACCAGTGCATCGGGGGCTGGCAACTGTTCGCTAGCAATGAGGTTGGTGGTCCAGGCTGCGCCTGTGCCTTGCGCCAGGATCAGCTTGAAGCCCCCCTCCTGCAGCTTGGCATCGACCAGCTTGCTGATCCGCTCGGCAAACTGCTTGCGAAACTCATCGCTGTTTTTCGCTTTTTTCTCGGCGGCTGGGTCCAGTTTGGTCTGCTGGGGGGAGGGGAGCAGCAGCAGGGTATCAAAGCCCAGCCGACCGAGGGCGCGAGTCAGTTGCCAGAGCTGGCCGCTGCGCTGCCAGTCGGGCAGTAAAATGGCGAGCCCCAGATAGTTTTCACTGTCGTGTTTGGCAAACAGCACAGTCTGCTTGTCGATCTGGGTGGCATCGGGTAGCCCTTTCCAGTCGCTGGCTTGCCAATGGTCGAGGGGCATTGGCTCGGCAACGGGGGGCGCGACCTCGCTCGCCTCTGCCCCATGGCCAGCCAGCAAGGTCAATAACAGCAGTGATAAGGATAATCTGGCCATAGTGTGCTCCCCCGGTTATCTGGGTTAGCGGCGGCGGCGGGATTTTCTGAAGGCGGGCGGTGTGATGGCAACTCGGAGGCAATAAAAAAGCGAGCCGGTGGCTCGCTTTTTTGTAATCAATTCAAAGCGGTCAATTAGTTGACGCGACGCTTGAATTCACCGGTGCGGGTATCGATTTCGATCTTGTCACCGATCTCTACGAAAGCGGCAACAGCCAGCTCGTAGGTAGTGCCTTTCAGACGGGCAGGCTTGGTCACTTTACCGGAGGTGTCGCCACGGGCAGCCGGCTCGGTGTACTCAACTTCACGCACGATGGTGGTCGGCAGTTCTACGGAGATGGCTTTCTCGTTGTAGAAAGTCACTTCGCAGATGTCTTCCATGCCGTCTACCAGGTAGTTCAGCACGTCACCCAGGTTGTCTTTCTCTACGTCGTACTGGTTGTACTCGGTGTCCATAAAGACATACAGGGGGTCGGAGAAGTAGGAGTAGGTGCACTCTTTACGCTCCAGCTGAACAACGTCCAGCTTGTCGTCGGCCTTGAAGACAGTCTCGGTGGCGCTGCCGTTCAGCAGGCCTTTCAGCTTCATTTTGACCACGGCGGAGTTACGGCCGGATTTGTTGAATTCAGCCTTCTGAACCACCATCGGCTCGGTGCCGATCATGACTACGTTACCAGCGCGGATTTCCTGTGCGGTTTTCATGTAAAAAATTCCTGTTCGTGAAACGGACGGATAAAAACTGCCAGATTATATACGGCTTTCTAAAAATTTCACCAACCGTGTGACGAGATCCCCATCCTGGAGCAACTTCTGTGACCAGCTTCGCCCATGTTGCTGCCAAATGGCGCTATATCGGGGCCATTGGGCCCAAAGTTCGCCGCAATCTTCACCACGGTTGAGAGCCAGATTAAAGCGGCGCAGCCATTGAGCACATTCGGCGGGCAGATCGGCAAGATAGTGGTCAAGGAACTGCTCCAGCTTGACCAGATGGGCCTCCTCCTCCTGCTGGTAGATGTGCCAGAGGAAAGGACGAGCCGCCCACTGGGCCCGTACGAAGGAGTCCTCGCCGCGCACCAGATTGAGATCGCAGCTCCACAGCAGTCGATCGTAACCGGCCTGATCGGTCATCGGCAGCAGCTTGATGGTGAGGTTACCCGAGTGGAGCAGATCCCCCGCGTTGGCCGCAGGGATGGCATCAGTCAGACCGGCACCGGTGAGCACATCGTTGAGAGAGCGCCCCAGCGGCAGCAGCAGGGTGACGGGCGTGGTGCTCTGGCACCAGCTCTCGACCAGGCTTTGCAGCGCATCGCTCTCGTAGGTAAAGAGGCTGACCCGCAGCTCGTTCTCTTGTTTGGGCGGCAAACCGAGGCTGGCCCAGTAGGCTGCCAGTCCCGCATCATCTTGCTGCCACTGCTCCCGTTCGGTGATGAGGTCGTGCTCGCACAAAAGGCCGCCGGTTTTAGCGGTAAAGCCCGGGAAGAAGAAGTATTTGTTGAGGCTCTGGTTGCCAACTCGCTGGGGCGAGGCGAGGCCGTGGCAATCCTCGACCCAGCTCTCCGCCGAGAGGTACTCCAGATTGATCCAGCAGGGGGGCTTGGGTTGGCTCGCCATCAGCTCTATGAAGGGGGCGGGCAACTCGCAGGCAAAGGCCTCGATCACCACCTTGGCCGGTGCCATGTCGCTCGGCAGGGTCTCATGCCAGTGCTGGATATAGATGCCTTCGACCCACTGGCCATCCTGCGCCGGGTCGAGCCCGGGGCAGATGCGGGCGAAACTTGCCAGATCGTCGACCCAGAGCCGCACCTGAACCTCATTGCCATGTGCCGCAATATTCCCCTCCCGTTTTAGCTGGCGGGCGAGTCGCCAGGTGACGCCGATGTCGCCGAAGTTGTCGACGACGCAGCAGAAGATGTCCCAGTCAAACGGGGGCAGGGGAGTTGTCATGGCTCGGGATCCCGGATGCAATAAAACCGGTGCGCAGGGTAGCACACCGGTTGACTGGCTTCTAACCGTCAGCGTGTGACGGCGGTCTGTGGCAGGTTACTCCTTGCCGTAGACGTTGTTCTCTTGCTCACGCACCCGGATAAAGGTGGTGCGCTTGGTGAGCTCTTTCAGCTGGCTGGCACCCACGTAGGTACAGGTGGAGCGCACGCCGCCCAGAATGTCGCGCACGGCGTTCTCGACCGGGCCGCGGTAGGGCAGCAGTACGGTTTTACCCTCGGAGGCACGGTATTCGGCGACGCCGCCGGCGTGCTTGTCCATGGCGCTGGAGGAGCTCATGCCGTAGAACTTCATGAAAGGCTCACCGTCTACATCGACGATCTCGCCACCGCACTCCTCGTGGGCTGCCAGCATGCCGCCCAGCATCACGAAGTCGGCGCCGCCGCCGAAGGCTTTGGCGACGTCGCCCGGGCAGGTGCAGCCGCCGTCACCGACGATCTGGCCGCCGAGGCCGTGGGCCGCATCGGCACACTCGATGATGGCAGAGAGCTGCGGGTAGCCGACGCCGGTCTTGACGCGAGTGGTGCAGACCGAGCCCGGGCCGATGCCGACCTTGACGATGTCGGCGCCGGAGAGGATCAGCTCTTCGACCATCTCGCCGGTCACCACGTTGCCCGCCAGAATGACGTGGTTGGGGCAGGCTTCACGAATTTTGCGTACGAACTCAACGAAGTGTTCGGAGTAGCCGTTGGCCACATCGACACAGATGAAGCGCAGCGCTTCGGACATGGCGAGGATTTGGCGGGTCTTGGCGAAATCTTCAGCCGAGGTTCCGGTGGAGACCATCACATGGCCCAGCAGCGCCGGATCGGTCTCGTTGACGAAAGCTTGCCACTGCTCAAGGCTGTAGTGCTTGTGTACCGCGGTCATCATCTCGAAACCGGCCAGCGTGCGCGCCATGGCGAAGCTGCCGACGGTATCCATGTTGGCGGCGATGACGGGTACGCCTTGCCATTGGGTCTGAGTGTGTTTGAAGGTGAACTGACGGGTCAGGCTTACTTGGGAACGGCTCTTGAGAGTAGAGCGCTTGGGGCGGAACAGGACATCCTTGAAACCGAGCTTCAAGTCTTCTTCGATACGCATTACAAATTCCTTATTGAGCCTTGTTGAAAGTCACTTTTGCAGTGGCAAATTTTCGGCAGGCGCAAAAAAACCGGTGGTTTTCAGGCCCTCCGGTTTACAACAGTGTAGGCAAAAATCCCTTCAGAACAAGACTGATAATTTGTAAATCCTTGTGGTAGCCTTTGGCGTCACAACCTGAGGTTAACCACCAGTTTCATCCAGCACCGTTCGGTGCCTTGCTCTCCTTCGATATTCCCGCCCGCTTGGGCCGCCGTTCGGCCACTCTTTGTCGTCTCTCTCCTGACCCGCCAGATATTATCCAAGTAGCTGAAATAAGTCGGATTGACCCACAATGGGACTGTGGTAGATCTGGGCGCAGGATTGACAAGGCAGGGCAGTAAAATGGGCAAGATGATGGTGGGGATCACCCTGATGCTGGCACTGTGTGGCAGTGCGCTGGCTGAGACCCCGACCAGCTATGGCTGGATCGAGAAGGGGCTTATTTTGCCTACCGGCGTGGCGGTGAAGATGAAGCTCGACACCGGAGCGCTCACCTCTTCCCTCGATGCACGCGCCATCACCAGATTCAAACGGGATGGCAAGCCCTGGGTGCGCTTCATGCTGGTGGTGACCGATGCCGACAGCGGCAAGCTGGTCAAACAGCAGTTCGAGCGGCGGGTCGAGCGCAGCGTGACGGTGCGCGGGGCGGGCGGCATGGAGCAGCGGCCAACGGTGACCATGTCCATCTGTCTGGGGGACAAGGTGTATGAGGAGTGGTTCACCCTGCGGGATCGCAGCAAGATGATCTATCCGGTGCTGCTGGGCCGCCGCCTGCTGGCGGGGTTGGGTCCGGTTGACTCCGGTCGAACCTTTACCGTGCAGCCCGCCTGCCGTTAGGGGCAATTTCGGCGTGAATCTAAAAAACGCCGTTTCACAGCTAAATCCCCGCACCTCTGCCAGAGGTAGCATCTCCACCATACCCTGAAGCGTGCGAGCTCGTTCGCCAGCAAGGGCTCGAGCGTGGAGTGCATCATAGTGAAACCCTATCAACAAATCGTATCTGAATGGCTATTGCTCGCGGGCGAACAGCAGGGCGTAGCCTTGAGTCTGGGCAACGATGGCCACTGCCGTGTGCCATTCGGTCTGGATGGCGAGTGCCTGGTCGAAGTGCCCGATAACGATGATCTGCAGGCATGCTACCTCTATATCCCCTTGCTGCGTCTGCCTGACGATGCGGTAAGTCAGTTGCAGCTGACCCGCTCGGCCCTTGAGCTGAACATGTTTGGTTTGACCACGGGGGGAAGCCAGATCAGTCTGGACAGTCGCAGCAACCATCTGGTGCTGACCTTTTCCTCTCTTATCGAAATGCTCGATAAAACTCTGTTTATGCAGACCTTGGGCGAATTTCTTGATCTCGGCGTCACCTTGCAGACGCAATTGCAGGCGTTGCACGCCCGGCAGGAGACAGCTGCCATTCCCTCCCCGTTATCTGGCGTCATGATCCCGTGTTGATGGATCGTCATTGGTATTAATCAGGAGTAGAAGATGTCTATTCAAAGCATTGGACAACCCCAGCGTGCTAGCGCTGTGGCCTCTCATGAGCATGGGGAGGTGCAATCCTCATCGCGCCAGCACTCGGTTCATCACAATCTGGTCTCTCACTATACCAGCCTCGGCTTCGGCTCCCGGGTTCAGCCGGGCAAGGTCTTGAACACCTCGCTCAAGTGGTTGACCCTCAGTGCCCCGGCTCGCAAGATTGGCATCGCCATCCAGGGCGGCCATGATTCCCATGCCCAGAGTGCCAAGGGCAAAGCCCGTTACTGGACGGGCGCCATCATCAAAGGGCTGGCCAATATCACCGGTGGTGTCAGCAGCGTGGCCAGCGGTGCGGTGACGGCTGGGGTGGCCGGGGTGAAAAACCTTTGCGAGTCAGCGGCGCGTCTGGTGGCCTCCTCCTCTCTGGGGTTGGCGGGTAGCGTGATGAAGGGGGCCTCCCATCTACCGCTTGGTATGTCAGAGCGGTTGCAACAGGGCTCACAGCAGGCCTTGAGTACCGCCAAGGGGATCATCAAACCGGCCTTCGTGGCGAAGGCGCAGCAGGAACCACTGACTGCCGAGGGGGCGAGAGCTGTGGTGGATGCGGCCCAGCTGGCGCGGGTCAGCTGCTCCAGCAGTTATCGGGAGATGCCGGCAGGCTACAGTCACGCCACGCTGGCAGATATTCCCCCTTCGATATTGGCCCGCCGTGAAGATGGTTCCGGTGGCACCGGGAGTGCCCTGACACTTCATGTCACCCCGGGCAAGAACGAGAATGACCCCTTTATCCTGACAGGTGATGCCTGGTCTGCGCTCAAGGTCGCCGTTTACAAGCGTGGCGATACCATGGTGCTCTCGTTTGTGGGCACTCAGCCTGCCAAACGCCCCAGCACCCTGAAGAGCGATGCTGGCGCGGCCCTTGGCATCAAGGACAGTGCGTTTCAAGATGCCGACCGGCTGGTTAAGGCCTTTGCCCAGCAGTATGGCGGCAAGGTCGAGGTGCTAGGCCACTCATTGGGGGGCGGTCTGGCGCAATATGCCGGCATCAAGCACGGGCTCAAGGTCACGGCGTTCAACAGCATGGGGCTGCATGTCGGATTGCGTGATCGCCTCGCTCACAAGCTGGACGATGCCAATGTCACCCACGTCAACACCAGCGGGGATCCGCTGAGCCAGAAGGTGGAGCACGGTGTGTTCGGGCTGGATGCCTCTTCCCAGGTGGGCAAGCGTTATGTGATTGAACACTCTGGCGGGCATCGCATGGAGGCGGTGACGGCAGGTCTGGATGCACTGCTTGCCTGATCTACGGGTGATGGCGCCGCAACAAGTCGTGTAGCGTCAGTGTGCGAACTATCCATGAACAACGCCTCCCTTGGGGAGACGTTGTCATTTTCGGATCAGGGCTGGGAGTGGGTGTGGGTCGGTAGCCAGACGCTCACCTCCAGCCCCCCTTCCGGCCGGTTGTGGACATCGAGGTCGGCGCCGTGCAACTGGGCGATGCGCGAGACGATGGCCATGCCGAGCCCCACGCCATCCCCCTGCTGGGGATTGACCCGAAAGAAGCGTTCATACAGCCGGGGCAAGGCGTTGGCGGGAATGCCGGGGCCGTTGTCGCTCACATCTACCCTCACCCGGTTGCCCTCTCGCAGTACCCGCACCCTGATCTCGCCCTCCGGCTGGGTGTAGCGCAGCGCATTGTCGATGAGATTGCTGAACAGCAGTTCGAGCAGGGTGGCCTGTCCCATCACCAGCTGCGGCAATTCACACTCCAGCGATAGCTGCTGATCCTTCTTGAGCGCGATGGGTGCCAGGGTCGCGAGGGTGCCTTGCAGCAGGTGGCCTATCTCCAGCTCGGTTAGTACCAGTCCCTGCTGGTTGTCGATACGGGCCTGGGTCAGCAGTTGGCGGATCAGCCGATCGCTGCGGTCTAGGGCTTGCAGCATCTTGTGCAGGGATTGCTGGCGGCTCACTTCATCTTCGGCAGCCAGGGCATTTTCACTGTGGATCCGCAGCACCGCCAGCGGGGTGCGCAGCTCGTGGGCCGCCTCGTTGGTGAACTGTTTCTCCCGCTCTATGGTCTCCGCCAGCGCTTGCATCAGCCGGTTGATCTCGTTGGTGAGGGGCGTCAGCTCCTGCGCGCTTATCTTGAGGCTGAGCGGGCTCAGGTTGGCGGGGTGACGTTCGCTGATGGCCTGGGCCAGCTGACGCAGGGGGGCCAGCCCGCGGGTGATGAGCCACCAAAGCAGGGCCAGCAGAAAGGGCAGGGTGATCAGCAGCGGCAGCATGGTGAGGGTGGCCATCTTGCTGGCCAGTTCGCTGCGCTCGTCGTCCCGCTCGGCTACCACCAGCCAGGTCTGCTCCTGCTGGTTGTAGAGAGTGAAGGTGCGCCACTGGTGGTTATCTTTTTCGACCGTGTCGAAGCCGATAGCCAGGGTGACCAGCGGCTGCTCCGGGGCGCTGGGGGCGCGCAGCAGCAAGCCGCCCTTTTCATCGAGCAGCTGGAAGTAGAGATTGCGTTCGAACTCGTGGCCGTAAGGGGTGATCTCCCGATCCTCACCGGTCAGGTTGAGGCTGGGGTCTTTTTGCCACTCATCGGGGTTCTGCGCCTCCCACTCCTGATAGACGGTGCCGTTGGCGGGCAGCTGCCCCTGCTGGGCCATATAGCGAGCCAGCAGCTGGTTGGTGATGCGGGCCGACTGGGCGAGGCGGGCATCAAACAGCTCCTCCATCTCGTGGCTCGCCTCCATGTAGCCGATAAAGGCGCTGATGGTGAGACTCAGGCTCACCAGCGTCAGGATACCGGTGAGCAGAAAGCGGCGAATGGAGCGGGGGCGTTTCATCGTGCGGGTGTCCGGCTTGGCTGTTCGAGCTGGGGAATGATGTAGCCGACCCCGCGAATATTGCGGATGAGGTCGCTGTAGAACTTCTTGCGCAGATGGTGGATATGCACCTCTACCGCGTTGCTCTCGGCCCCTTCATCCCAGCCGTAGAGGCTCTGTTGCAGCTGATCCTTGCTCAGCACCCGGCCGCTCTGGCTGATCAGCTCCTGCAGCAATTTGTATTCGTGGGGGGTGAGTTTGACCGCTTCCCCCTGATAGGTGACCTGCTGGGATTCGGGATAGATAAGGATATCACCATACTCCAGCACCGCTTGAGCCTGCCCCTTGCTGCGGCGAACCAGGGCTCGCAGACGGGCGTTGAGCTCCTGCAGGGCGAAGGGCTTGACCATGTAGTCGTCGGAGCCGGCATCGAGGCCGACTACCCGATCGTCCAGCGCATCGCGGGCGGTGAGGATCAGCACCGGCAGCTGGTGTCCTTCACGCCGCAACTTGCGCAGCAGGCTGAGGCCATCGATGTCGGGCAGGTTGAGATCGAGGATCAGGGCGGCGAACTCGTCGCTCTTGAGGGCTGCCAGAGCGGGCAACCCCTGTTGCAGCCAGTCCACCGTGTAGCCGCTATGGCGCAGTGCATCCTGCATACCATCCCCCAGCATCACATCATCTTCCACCAGCAGGATCCGCATTCTTTTCTCCCTGTTTGTTGGGTGTGGCGATCTGGCTCAGCGCCAGGGCGTGCCGTGGCATAAACAACCCTGCCCACCAGTATGCAAGCTGGTGGGCAGAGTTTAAATAGTTCTTTGATCCATCAGGGTTTTATAGCTTGGCCAGCCGATCGCGGATCTCCATTCTGCGCCCTTCATCGGCCACTTCGCGACCCGGGCGGGCCGGGGCGGCCAGCGCCTTGTCGAGGTAGGTTTTGGCCTCGGCCTTGCGACCCTGATCCAGCAGGAAGTCGCCATAGAAGAAGTTGGGATCGATGCCATCGGGATTGATGGCCAGCGCTTGCTTGAGCAGTTGTTCTGCCTTTTCGTCATCGCCAAAGCCGACCGGCCAGCCGGGCACCTGATAGTAGAGGGAGCCCAGGCTGGTATAGGCGGAGCCGTCCAGCGCCTTGGGATCCTGCTTGAGCGCCAGCTCCAGCTTGGCCTTGGCCTCTTTCACCAGACCCAGTGCCCCCAGCCCCCCTTTGGCCCCCGCCCAGGTGCTCTTGACGATGGCAGACCAGATCAGCAGATCGGCGCGAAAAGGCTCCTTGGCGCTGGCCGCTTCGGCCTGGGTGCTCAGGGTTTCGAGGCAGCTCTCTTTCGCCTTGCCGCTCTGTTGATACTGGCAGACGGCCCACTGTTGCTGGATGGGGATGAGGGCATCACTCGCGGCCATGACCGAGGAGGACCCCAGCAGGATGGCGATGGCACAAGAGGTCACTGATTGACGGGAAAAATTCATATTAATGCTCCTTCTTGGTCGGGATCGGGCGGGACAAGTCTGGTTGTGGCGCACTGTTTGCGCCGGCATCAGTCGTCCCTGGCTGAAGATGACGGGCATAACGTTTGATGATCGGCAGCTGTCTGGCCAGCGCCTTGTCGACGATGCCGGGCAGCAGGGCATTGAGCCGCACGAACAGCTTTTCCGGCCAGCCGAGCCAGCTGCGGCGAGTTTCGTTGCACAGGGCGATGACGGCCTCTTCGGCCACCTCCTGCGGGCTGTCGGTCTGGGTGCCGAGCGCTGCATTCATCTCGTAAGCCGCTTCGGAATTGAGTTTGGTGCGGGTGGCGCGGGGGGCAAAGTGCAGCACCTTGATGCCGCTCCCCTCCAGCTCCCGTCCCAGCGCTTCGCTAAAGCCGCGCAGGGCAAATTTGCTGGCGCAGTAGACGCTGTAACCGGGGTAGCCGATGCTGCCCAGGCTCGAGCCCATGTTCATGATGATCCCCGGCTTGCGCATGGTTGGCAGCAGGGCACGAGTGAGCTGGATGGGCGCCTCGATATTGAGCAGCAGCTGGCGCTCCACCTGCTCGAAGCTCTGATCTTCCAGCCAGGCAAACTGGTTGCAGCCAGCGTTGTTGATCAGGATGTCGATCCCGTCCTCCAGCGCAGGGTGTTGCAACAGCTTGGCCCGCTCCTGCGCAGAGCCGAGGTCGGCGAGCACCACCTGATGGCGCTCGGGATGAGGCAGTGACTTGCGCAGCCGCTCCAGTGCCGGGCCGCGACGTCCGTGCAGCAGCAGGTGTGCCCCCTGGGCCGCCAGCTCCTGCGCCAGCTCCTCACCTATGCCACCACTGGCGCCGGTGAGCAGCACGAGTTTCCCTTCAAGGTTCATGGTGTGGGTTCCCTTTTTGCTGTCTGCTGCCGATTTACGCAGTGGCGGTGAGGTTGTAGAGCATCTCGCCATAGAGGCGGTAGACCACCTTGGCCCCGTGGATGATGGCGGCCTGATCTGCCGGGCTCTCGACCTTATCCATCAGGGATTCAAAGAACTTGAGGTGCTCCTGATCCAGGGCGCCGTGGGAACTCAGGTAGCTCATCGCCTGGGGTGGCAGGCCGAGACCCTTTTTCAGCTGGTCGGCGACGGTGAGGGCGATGGCCACGCTGGTGCCTTCCAGTACCTGCACCATGCCGAAGAAGCCCATGGGGTTGCCGCGCTGGATCTGGTCGTAGAGGAAGGCGACCATCAGCTCGATGGGCAGCCCGGGCTGGCCGTGGCGCACCGTCTCGGCATCACCGCCACAGGCGCGGATATCGTTGAGTATCCACTCCTGATGGCCATACTCCTCGTCGATGTATTCGGCAATGGCGCCGCGCACCCACTCGTACTCCTGACCCAGCTTGCCGCCGGTTGCCATCAGCAGCGGAACTGTGTGGCGCACGTGGTAGTAGGCCTGCGCCAGAAAGGCGAGATAGGTGTCACGGCTGATATCGCCACGGCGACAGGCTTCGATGATGGGGGCGTTGAACAGATGCTCACGCTCCTGGGCTGTGGCTTGTTGCAGAGTCTGGTAGAAGCTCATGACGATTCTCCTGTAAGGCATTGGCTGATTTGCCGGGAAAAGTGTTGGTAAATCTCGTTGCGACGGGGGCGCCCGTTGGCGGTCAGCAGGCCGGGATGCTGGTCGAGTGCCACCGGCAACCAGTGGTGCAGCCGGGCATAATCGGGCAGCCGCTGGTTCAGACCGGCGATCTGGCGTGGCAGATCCGCCTCTTTGCCCGGCAGGGGCTGGATCAGCGCCACGTTGGCAGGCTGACCATCGCCAAAGACCACGATGCGGGCGATGGCGGGGCAGAGCTGGGCCTCGGCTTCCACCCACTCGGGGGAGAAGTTGCGGCCAAAGGCGGTGATCTGGACATTCTTCTTGCGCCCGGTGATATGGAGGTAGCCTTCATCATCCAGATGACCCAGATCGCCTGTGGCGATCTGCATGGCAGAAGGTTCGCTGGTGGCGATCTGTTCGGGAGTCGGTGCGTTGCTGCCGAGATAGCCCAGCATGGCACTGCCGCTCACCATAATTTCGCCGTCGCTGGCGATGGTGACCTGACAGTGGGGCAGGGGGCGGCCGACGCTGCCGGGCTTGTCAGCATCCGGGCTGTTGAGCGCCACCACGGAGCCGCACTCCGAGAGGCCATATCCCTCATACACCGGCAGGCCGAGCTGGCGGGCATGTTTGATCAGGTCTGGGGCTACCTTGCCGCCACCGACGGCAATAAAGCGCAGGCTCTTGAGCTGCTGGGCCAGCGTCGGTGTGCTGGTGCAGAGCGCCAGCAGCAGGCGCAGCAGTTCGGGCACCAGCACCAGACTGTGGGTCGGCCAGCGCAGCAGCGCCTCCCCCAGCATGGCTGGATTGAGCGAACTGGAACCGGTGAAACCGAGCTCCCCGAGGGACGGAATGCGGCTGCAGGCGCCGGTCAGCAGTGGCACATAGAGGCCGGTGATGTTCTCAAGCAGGGTGGCCAGAGGTAGCAGGGTGAGGTGTTTTTCCACCTTGGCTGGCGCGACCCGCTCGGCCAGCGCATGGCTCACCGCCATCATCTGGGTCAGTGACAGGCAGACGCCCTTGGGCTGGCCCGTGGTACCGGAGGTGTAGGTGATCTTGGCAGTGCCCTTGGGCAGCGCTGGTCGATTGGCCGGGGTATGGCGCCAGAGCGGTATCTCGCCGGTGATCAGCGAGATCGGTTCGGCGGCATGCCACCCCTGATGATGTGGGCCTACCAGCGCATCGGCACCGCTGCTCTCCAGCAACCAGGCCTGCTGGGCCTGACTGAAGAAGTGGGGCACCGGGATCACCACGATACCGGCGCGGGTGCAAGCGAGATCCAGCAGCGCCCAGGGCAGGCCGTTGTCAAGTTGCAGCGCCAGACGGCTGATGTCGAGCTGTTGCAGCTGGCTGGCCAGACGCTGGATCTGTTGCCACAGGGTTTGGTAATCGAGACGCTGCTGGTTGCTCAGCAGCGCAGGGGATTGCGGATGCTCGTGGGCATGTTTGGCGATGGCGTCGAACAGGCTCATTGGGCGCACCTTTTTTGATGGGGCTGGTTATCACTGCTCTTGCCAGCATCGTCAAACAGGGTTGGCATGGGGGCCAGCAGATTGAGCAGCAGGCTGCTCTGGGCCAGCACCTCGCGCCCCTGATTGATGTCGCCCACCATCACCTTGGGTTGGCAACGGTAGTACTCACCCCAGGCGTCGGCGTCGGCCCCCACCTGATGGG
The DNA here is from genome assembly GCF_040908505.1 of Aeromonas sp. R1-2. NCBI lineage: Bacteria > Pseudomonadati > Pseudomonadota > Gammaproteobacteria > Aeromonadales > Aeromonadaceae > Aeromonas > Aeromonas sp. R1-2. Next base: position 212,548 of record NZ_JBFODU010000012.1, read on the forward strand.
CCTGTGCGGGGGCCAGCTCAACCGGATTGAGTTGCAGGCGGGCAAAGCTGTTGCGCAGCTTGGCTGTGCCGGTAAAGACCACGTAGTCGAGGGCGTTTTCACACAGCAGACGACACAGTGCCGCGAACATCAGGCGGGCATTGCCCGGTTCGCTGCAGGCCAGATTGCCCACTTCGATAATGCGGTTGCGTACCGGATAGACCCCGAGGCGGGTATTGATTGCGGCCTCGATGGGTTGATCCAGATACTGTTCCAGATAGAGAGTCCCCTCACTGGCATGATTGAGACCACAGGCACCGACCAGCGTCCCGTCGGCCCGATAGAGCCCCAGCAGAGAGGGGAGGAAATGGGGGATGCGGGCGTTGAACTCGAGGGTGTAGGCGGCCTGGATATAGGTTTGCAGCGCCATGACCTGCTGCGGGGACTTGGCTAGCAGCAATCGGTAGGGGGCCTGGATCTCGATGGTCATGGGTGACTCCTTCTCTTGCGATGGTTTGAGAGTAAAAGGGCAAACTTAAGAAACCCTTAAGGAGCAAAAAAAGTTGTCAGCGAGGCAGCGGGCAGGCAATCTGCGCCGCTGTTATCCAACAGGAAGCCCCCAAGAGGAACCGCCATGTCATCCACCGTCAGCTGCCCCCTGTGTGCCAGCAATCGCAGTTATCCCCTGCCGGTGGCGGGCAAGCACTATCATCGCTGCCTCGCGTGCGAGCTGGTCTGGCTGGATGAGGTGGATCATCTGGATGAGGCTGCGGAGAAGGCGGTCTATGACGGTCATGACAATCGGGTGGATGATCCCCGTTATCGCAGCTTTCTGATGCGGGCTTTTGGTGAGGTGCTGGCGCGGGTGCCAACCCCTGCCAGTGGCCTCGACTTTGGCTGTGGCCCGGGGCCGGCGCTGGTGGCGATGGGGCGCGAGGCGGGTTACCAGATGGCGGGGTATGACAAGTTCTACGCAGATTTTCCCGAGTTGCTGACGCGTCAGTATGACTTCATCACCAGTACCGAGGTGATCGAGCATATTGCTGAGCCGCGCACGGTGCTGGCGCAGTTGTGGGATTGTCTCAAGCCCGGCGGCCTGCTGGTGCTGCAAACCCAGCGGGTGCTCAGTGACGAGCGGTTTAAAAACTGGCGCTATCGCCACGACCCGACCCACATCGTCTTCTTTGCCGAGGCATCGTTTCAGGTGTTGGCCGCTCGCTGGCAGGCCGAACTCAGCTTCCCCCACGCCGATGTGGCGGTATTGCAGAAAGGCACGCCCTGAGGCGTGCCTTCGTCTGTTACTCGTCGAGTTCTTGCTCGGCGCTACTCCTTGTAGCCCTTGTCCTGCCACTGGTAGTACATCAGGGCAGATTTGACGCCGATTGACTTGAACGGCTCTGGCGGCAGCCACATCGGCAGACTCTGCTCGGCGTGGTTGAACCAGGGGTGCCCCTTGCCCTGATAGAGGCTGGCTACGATGTCGCCAAACAGGAAGGAGAGGTTGATGCCGTGGCCGTTGTAGCCGAGGGCATAGTAGATGTTCTTGTGAGCCCCCATCACCCCCACCGCTTCGGTGCTGTCGCCGGTCATGCCGAGCACCCCGTCCCACACCTGCTCAAATTTGATCCCCTTGAGGGCCGGATAGAGGGTCACCAGCTCGGTCATCATCATTTCGCTGACCCGGTTAAGATCGCCCTTGTAGTTGAGGCCGTCGTTGAAGACGTACTCGGCATTGCCGCCACCGATGACGATGCGGTTATCCGGGGTCAACACCAGATGGAACAGGATGTTGCGGGTGTCGTAGTAGGGCACCCGACTCTGCCACTGGATGGCGGCCAGCTGTTTTTTGGTAAGCGGCTCGGTGACGGCGCTCTGGGCGTGCACCGGAAAGACCCGGCCGCTGAAGTAGCCAAGTTTTGAGGTATAGCCGTTGGTCGCCAGCACTATGCTGTCGGCGGTCACCTTGTACTTGTCGGCCACATTGAGCTCGATCTGCTTGCCCTCCTTGATCCCCAGTACCGGGCTCTGCTCATAGATGGTGACGCCCGCCTGCTCCACCGCCTTGCGCAGGGCATTGACCAGCTTCATGGCGTGTACCTGACCGCCATTGGGGTCGTAGACCGCCCCCACGTAGCGGTCGGTGCCGAGTTTTTCCTCGGTGGTATCGGCGTTCCAGTACTGGAGCGGGATGCCGAGGCGATTGGCGGTTTTCACATAGTCGCGGTACTCGGCGATATCTTCCTCATCGAGGATCGCTTCCACATAGCCATCGAGCTTGAGGTCGGCCTCGACGTCGGTTGAGGCGACCAGCGCCTGCAGCTTGCGCATGCTGGCGACGGTGAGATCGTAGTGGCGCTTGCTCGCTTCCCCCTCTTCGTAGAGGTCCATCACCTCGGAGCCCGGCAACACCATGCCGCCGTTGCGGCCCGAGGCACCGCTGCCCACCTGCGTGGCTTCGAAGATGGCGATCTTGAGCGACGGATTGGCCTTGGCCAGATGCCAGGCGCTGGAGAGGCCGCTGTAGCCGCCACCTATGATGGCGATATCCACCTTCAGGTCTTGCGCCAGCGGGGCACTCTCCTCTGCCGGTTTCTCCTTGAACCAGTAGCTGGTGTTGGGCTCAAAGTCGCTCGTCTTGGGGCCGCAGGCGGCGAGGAAAAAACAGCTGATGCACATGGTCAACGCTCGTTGGCAAAGGGTGGTCGGATTCATCTTCTACTCCGGTTACAGATACAAAATATCAAATCATTTCATCGGGTTGGGCGGTGTTGACCCGGCGACCTATGTCTCTCAGCCGGGCCAGCTGATCGGCAAGACCGGGCCCCTCATCCAGGCTGGTGACAAAGTTCCAGAGGTAGGTCATCACAGCATAGACATGGCCTGCCGAGACCTGGGGTTGGGCCATCAGCATGGTGATGGCCAGCAGGAACAGCAGGGAGGCGCTGATGCCGACCGCCAGAAAAGCGAGTGCCTCCCGATCCGAAATCCGGATTCGGAGCCAGGCCAGCGCGCGGTAGTGGCGGGCGAGGCTGGCTGATTGGGCATGGGTGACCAGTTTGACCTCGTGTTCCAGCCGATCGTTGAGCCGCTCGTGCAGCAGCTGGTTCTTGCGCGAAAAGCCGGGCAGCAGCAGGCCGAACAGCAGCAATACCCCCATGCAAGCGATGCCGACCCAGAACTCGATCACCATCAGCATCATGGCCGCCCCGACGATGGAGATCAGGCTGGTGGCCAGGATCGGGATATGTTTCTCGAAGAAGTCGACAAACTCCCGCGCCAGGGTGACCCGCGCCACTATGGTGGATTGCCCCTCTTGCTGCTGGCGCTGGGTCAGGATCACCGGCACCGCCAGTGCCGCATAGATATGGGTAAAGGTGCGGGTATCGACCGCCCTGCGCAGGGCGCCGATGAGCCAGAACAGCAGCACGATGAGGGCGTAGCTTGAAGCCTGCCACCACTGGCCCTTGACGATGGCGTCGATGGCAAAGCCGGCGAACAGGGGATAGACCACCAGCAGGATGTTTTCGAGGGCCACCAGCGAGAAGGTGCCCGCCAGCTTGAGGGGATTGGCCCGCGCAATCGCCCCCAGCGAACGACCGGCCGAGTGTGGCAACGGCGTGGCCTGCTCGTCGCAACTGGCTGCCGAAGTGGTTGGTGTTGTCATGGGTTATCTCCTAAGATGTCGGAAACGCCAAGTTTGAGCGAGTGCTCAAAGTTTGTTTGAGCGACTGCTCAAAGTCAAGCAGATCGATTGATATCGCAGGAGGTCAGATGGCACGCCCATCAGCAGAACAGCGCAAAGAGATGATCATCGAGGCCGTACTGGCCCTGTTTCGAGAGAAGGGAATGGCGGCATCGTCAACCCGTGATATTGCCGAGCGCACCGGTCTGGCGCGCAGTCACGTCTACCACTACTTCAAGGATTGGAAGGAGCTCTGCCTCTGCGCCGTGGAGCGCTTCACCAGTCAGGAGATCGCCGAACAGCGGGAGTGGTTGTTGCCGCTGCCAGCCCGCGAAGCGTTGCCGCTCTTTGTGCGGGACAACCTGCCGACCAGTCAGGATGCCTCCTGGGCCATCTATCTGGATGCCTGGAACGAGTCACTGCGCGATCCTGTGTTTGCCGAGAGCTACCGCAAAATCATTCTGGCGTGGCGGGAGGTGCTGGAGCAGATCCTGCAAAAGGGGATCGACAGCGGCGAGTTTGTGGCGGGCGATGCCCGGCGACTGGCGCGTCAGATCACCTCCCTCATCAACGGCTATGCCGATGACCTTATTCTGGAGCCGACCCCCGAGACGGTAGAGGCCACTTATCAAGAGATCATGCTGGTGGTGAATCTGCTGGTCTTGCCCCCGGCCCACTCATAGCGGCGCAGGTACACAAGGGGGGAGGCGTGCCAGCGTGGTGCCTCCCCCGGTTTTGTTGGCTATCCGCCGGGCGCGCGATGGTCATATTCCAGGGAGCGGTTGTTGATGTCGATTACCCATTTGTCACTGCAAGATGCCCGTCATCTGCAACTGGCGGCGCAAGGGCTGCTTGCCCCCCGTCGCTGCAAGGCGACCCCGGCCGATCTGCTGGCCACCATTCGCCGCATGGCGCTGCTGCAGATCGATACCATCTCGGTGGTGGCGCGCAGCCCCTATCTGGTGCTCTTTAGCCGGCTTGGCCAGTATGAACCGCGTTGGCTGGAGCAACTGCTGGCTGACGGCGAGATCTTCGAATATTGGGCCCACGAGGCCTGCTTTGTGCCCCGCGAAGATTACCGATTGCTGCGCCACCGGATGCTCGACCCCGTCGCCATGGGCTGGAAGTTTTCGGCCAACTGGCTTGCCACCCATCAGCAGGAGATTGGCCAGCTTATCGAGCGTATTCGCCACCATGGCCCGGTGCGGGCGGCTGACTTTGAGCGCACAACAGGCAAGGGGAATGGCTGGTGGGACTGGAAACCGGAGAAGCGCCATCTGGAGGTGTTGTTTACCACCGGTCAGCTGATGGTGCGGGAGCGGCGCAACTTTCAGCGGGTCTATGACCTGGCCGAGCGGGTCATCCCCGAGTGGTGTGATGAGCGGGATCTGCCGAGCACCGAGCAGGCGCAGCGGGATATGGTGCGCGCTAGCTGCCGGGCGCTGGGGCTGGTCAAAACCGGTTGGGTGGCGGACTACTACCGGCTGCGGCGCGGCAAATATGACGCCCTGCTCCATCAGCTGGCTGATGAGGGTGAACTGTTGCCGGTACGGGTGGAGGGGTGGCAGCACGGCGCTTTTGTGCACGTATCTCTGGCCGATGAGCTGGCAAGGGCACAGGCGGGCACCCTCAAGGCAACCCATACCACCGTCTTGTCGCCGTTCGATCCGCTGGTGTGGGATCGCAAGCGGGCCAGTGAACTGTTCAACTTCGACTATCGCATCGAGTGCTATACCCCGGCCCCCAAGCGTCAGTACGGCTACTTCGTGTTGCCCTTGCTCCATCGTGGCAAGCTGGTGGGCAGGATGGATGCCAAGGCCCATCGCCAGCAGGGGATCTTCGAGGTCAAGAGCCTCTATCTGGAAGCCGGGGTGAGAGTGACCCGCACGCTTGCACAGGATCTGGCGAAAGCCCTGCAAAAGCTGGCTGACTGGCATCAGACGCCGCAGCTCCGTTATGGTGCCATTCCGGCCAATTTGCTGACGTTGTGGCATGAAAGCGCCCCTGCAAAGTGAGCACTATCCCTTCTGGGCTAAGCTGCAAGAGGGATAAACAGTTCGGGAGCGGGAGATGAGACGAGCGGCAACATGGTGGGTGGGATTGGCGATGGCCATCTTGTCCCCCGCGCTATGGGGGCAAGAGCCACCAGTGAAGATCTGTCTGGGGGAGGGCAACGAGTGGGCCCCCTTTACCTACTGGGAGCGCAAGGACGGGGTGCCCGATACCAGCCGCCTGACCGGTTCGGCGACGACGCTGGTGCTCGATTCATTACAACAGAGCGGGCTCTCGCACCAGATCCGCTATCTGCCCTGGGCGCGGGTGCAGCAGGAGCTGGCGGATTATCGCCAGAATGGTCTGTGCGAGCTGACCTGGGATGCCAGCTACAAGCCGGAGCGGGCCGAGTTTGCCTTCTACAGCGTTCCCCTCTATTACACCCACCTGGGTTTCTTCTATCTCAAGCGCCGCTACCCCGAACCGCCGGATCTGCAGACGGTCAATCGTTCCCGGGTGTGCGGGGTGATTGGCTACAACTACACCCCCTACGGGCTTGCGCAGGAGCCACGCCGGGTCAAACAGTTGCAGCAGGCGCTCGACATGCTGGAGCGGGATCGTTGCGACTTTCTGCCGAGCGAAATCGAACCTCTGGTGGCAGGCATCAGCCTTGGCATCTACCGCAGCGAGAGCGGGTTGCTCAATCTCGCCCTGCCCAGCCGCAAGGGATTCTATCTGCTGGTGAGCAAGGGCTCCCCCCGCGGTCACCAGCTGGTGAACATCCTCAATCAGTCGCTGGTGGCATTTCAGGAAGGGGGGCATACGGATGAGGTGATGCGCCGCTTCTTGCCACCGATGGAGTAATAGCGAAGGGGGGTTGTCATTCAGGGGGAGCAGATAAACAGAGGGCCAGCCGGTGCAAACCGGCTGGCCCTTTTTTACGTGAGAGGCTCTCAGGCCGCCAAGCGGGTCAGTACCTTCACCAGCAGCTCGATGCGCGGGGCAATGCTGGCCAGATCCAGATACTCCTCGTCACTGTGGAAACCGGCACCGATAGGGCCCAGACCATCCAGAGTGGGGATGCCGAGGGCGGCAGTGAGGTTGGCATCGGAGCCGCCCCCTACCTCTTGCCAGCGAATGGGCAGCCCCAGTTCGGCGCCGCACTCCTCCACCAGTTGCATCAGTGCCTGAGTGCCCTCTGACGGCACCATGGCCGGTTTGTGGGCCTCGCGGGTCAGCTGGATGGTGACGCCGTCCAGATGGGGCCGCTCGGCCAGGGTCAGCAGATGATCGTCGATCTGGTGGTACTCCTGATTGTCCCAGAAGCGGACGTCTACCACGGCGCTGGCATGGGCCGGCACTATGTTGGCGCCATTGCCCCCCTCGACAATGCCGATGTTGAGGGTGGTGCCGCTCTCGAAGTTGGTCAGGGCGTTGATGGCCAGGATCCAGTGGCCCAGCTCGGTGATGGCACTGCGCCCCTTCTGCGGTTCGTTGCCCGCGTGAGCCGCCTTGCCGGTGAAGTCGATGCGATAACGGGCCATCCCCTTGCGCGCCTTGACCAGCGAGCCATCGGCTCGGGCCGCTTCGGCCACCAGCACCTGTTTCGCCTGTTTGGCCACCGCTGCCAGCCAGTCGCTGGAGTGCAGGGAGCCGATCTCCTCGTCCGGGTTCATGCAGACGCAGATGCTCAGGCGATCGCGCACCTCGCGGGGCAGTTCACGCAGGGCATAGACGATGTTGAGCAGGCCGGATTTCATGTCGGAGACACCGGGGCCGTAAGCGCGCTCACCATCGATGCTCATCGGGCGGGCAGCGGCGGTACCGAGGGGGAAGACGGTATCCATATGGCCGATCAGCATTACATCGATCTGCGCCGCATCAGGCTGGTTGCGGATCTCCAGCCCCACCCCGGCGGCGCCGCAGTCGACCCGCTTGATCTGCCAGCCGCCCATCGTCTCATATTTGGCGGCCATCAGGTCGGCCACTGCCGCAATGCCCGGCTGGTGCAGGGATCCGCAATCCAGATTGATCAGCGGGGCCAGTTCGGTCAGGTATTGATCCAGAGAAAAAGTCATTGCTTGCTCCACTATCAGGTTCGGGTCAGAGAAGGATGTTCATCACCAGCATGGCGCCGAAGGCGTTGAGTACCGAGATGGCGACCATGATGGGGATGTAACGCCCTTCGGTGCCGATGCAGCCGAGGATGCGGCCCATGTACTGTACCTGGGAGCCCATCAGGTAGATGGCTGGCGCCAGAATGGCGATGTGGGTGCCGTTGAGGATCCCCTGATCGAACAGGGTGATGACCACACCGACTGCGCCCCCCATCGACATCCAGGCGCCGATCAGCACGGCTGCCGCCTCACCGGGCAACCCGAAGATGGCCATGACAGGGGAGAAGATGGCGCCCATGGCATCCAGCGCGCCGGTGATCTGCAGCGCCTTGATGATGACGAAGGCCATCAGTACGTTGGGTACGGTGGAGGTGGTGGCGATGACCCAGCCCTTCTTGGCCCCTTCGACGAAGATATCGGTGACGATGGGTTTCTTGATGTTGGCCTGGCTCATTTGGCTTGCTCCTGAGTGTTGAGGGTCTGCTGGGTGTTGTTATCGGTCTGCTTGCCTTCGCTCATATTGAGGTAGACTCGGAACAGGTTGGCCCCGACAAATTTGAAGGCGAACATCACGATGACAGCCAGACCGATGGAGGAGCTGACCGCCGGGCTGCCATCTGCCAGCGTCAGGGTGAACAGCACTGCACCGGAGGAGAAGAAGTTGACGATGGTGGCACCAGCGGAGAACTGGAACATGGTGAACACGTCGGTTTCACGCTTGGTGATGAGCCCTTCATCCTTGAGTTGGCGGGTCATGGCGGCACCAGCATCGGTACTCTGCAGGGAGGCGATCAGCGCCAGACCGGTATTACCGGGGATCCCCATCAGTGGACGCAGCAGCGGGGTCAGCAACTTGCGGGCCGCTTCCAGCGCGCCGTAGTGCTCCAGTACGTTGATCATGCCGAGGGCGAACATCACGGTGGGGATCAGGGTCAGGGCAAACAGAAAGCCATCTCGCGCCCCGTTGCCCCCCTTGCCGCGCATGTCGGTCATGGCGGTCTTGATGCCGTCACCATTCTCGCTGACGCTCTGGACCATGGTACCGAACGAACCGTTCAGCGTGGTGAAATCGAATACCCCGTACCACTCGCCGGATTGCAACAGTCCGGAGAAGAAGACCACGGCGAAGGCCAGTGCCAGGTAACTGCCTATGCTCACCGAGCGTGTTTTGTCTGTCATTAGCTAGCTCCATATGAATAATTATTTAATCTGAATAATTATAATTGATATGGATGTCACTAAATTGATGGTGGTCAAAATGGTTTGCTACAAATGACGAATGTATTGGGGTTATGTGACTGTGATCGCCATATGCTTGGACGATAATCTGGTTTTTATCGAATTGTTTGAGTGAATAAAAAGCAGGGGCGGGATAGCGGGGCAATAAAAAACCGGGCACGAGGCCCGGTTTGGTCAATCAGTCAGATGTGATTACTGGAGTACCAGTACCATCAGCAGGCCGACGGTAATGGCAGATACCAGGAAGGCAAAGCCATAGAACACATAGTGGTGCAGCTTGGTGGTGTGGATCCCCAGATCATGCAGACCGTGGTAGATACGGTGCATGCCGTGCCAGACTGGCAGGGCGATGATCACCAGCAGGATGCAGGCACCCCACCAGGAGCTGGCGAACGCGTGCACGCGGTCATAGCTCATGGTTTCCACGTCCATGATGCCCATGGGCACCAGCAGACCGGTGATGAGGACAATGACCGGCAGCAGCACGGCAACGACCATGCCACCCGCACCAAACAGACCCCAGTAAATTGGTTCGTCAGAACGTCTCATTGTTTTCTCCTCAGGCCACGATGATCAGGACAAGCAGGGACACCACCGCCAGCGCCACATACTGGGCGAGAACGATCGGCTTCTCCGGTACCAGGTCTTCACCACGGAAGATACGCATGGCTTTCGGCGCCAGGGCGAACCAGGTTTTGGCATGGAACAGGCACGCCGCCAGAGCGACGACATGGAACAGGATGGCGATCGGGCTTTGCAGGGATTCCAGCCAGCCGTTGAACGCTTCCTGACCCTGAACCAGGCGCATCAGGCCCCACATCAGCACAACGGCGTAGATGGAGACGAAGATACTGGTGCCTTCACGGATCATGTAACCGGTGTAGAAGGCGTTCTTCAGCCACCAGTCTTTCTTCATTTCGCGGACGTAAGGTTTACGTTTGCTATCAGTGTTGTTCATGGTCTCAATCCTGCTCTCAATCTGGCTTGAACATGGCGATCATGTAGTCCTTGGCGCTTTCGACCTTGCCAAGCTGGATGGCCGCCGCCGGATCGACGCCTTTCGGGCACACTTCGGAGCAGTAGCCCACGAAGGTACAGCCCCAGACGCCTTCGTCCTGGCTGATGATGCGCATACGCTCTTTGGCGCCGGCATCACGGTTGTCGACGTTGTAGCGATAGGCCAGAGCCAGTGCCGCCGGACCGGTGAACTTCTTGTTGATGCCGTACTGCGGGCAGGCCGCGTAGCAGAGACCACAGTTGATGCACTGGGAGAACTGCTTGTACTTCGCCATCTCTGCCGGAGTCTGGATGTACTCGCCATCGCACAGGGTGCGCGGCTCGCTCGGGATGATGTACGGCTTGATGCTCTCCAGCTTCTCGATGAAATCGGACATGTCGACCACCAGGTCACGCTCGATCGGGAAGTTGTTGAGCGGCTCGATGGTCATCTTGCCCGGCAGATAGTCGCGCAGGAATGCCTTGCAACCCAGCTTGGGAACACCGTTGACCATCATGCCGCAGGAGCCGCAGATCGCCATCCGGCAGGACCAGCGGAAGCTCAGGGTAGAGTCCAGGTGATCCTTGATGTACTGCAGGGCGTCCAGCAGAGACATCTCTCTCTGGTATGGCACCTGGAAGGTTTGCATCCAGGGCTCGTTATCCTGTTCCGGACGGTAGCGCAGGATCTCAATTTCAATCATCTCAGCCATTCTTCTTAGCCTCGTCTTGTTTCTCACCCTCGGAGCCGTACACGCGTTTTGCCGGCTGGGACTTAGTGATCTTCACATCGGAGTAATCGATGGAGGGCGTTTCGCCATTTTGGTAGAACGAGAGCGTGTGCTTGAGGAAGTTCACGTCATCACGCTCTTCGTAACCATCCAGACGCTGGTGGGAACCGCGGGACTCTTTACGATTGATGGCGGAGTGCGCCATGGCTTCAGCCACGTCCAGCATGTAGCCCAGTTCGATGGCGTACAGCAGATCGGTGTTGAAGACAGAGGACTTGTCGTTGATCTTGACCTTTTTGTAACGGGCTTTCAGCTCGTTGATCTTGTCGATGGTGCCCTGCATCAGCTCTTCGGTACGGTAGATACCGACACCGGCTTCCATGGACATGCCCAGTTCGTTGCGGATATCGGCCGGGTTTTCGGTACCGTCTACGTCCATCAGGGAGAGGTGCTGCTTGATGAGCGCCTCGGCCTTGGCGGCCAGGGCTTCGGTGTTGCCATGCTTCTGAGTCTTGGCAAATTCACCTGCCTGCTCACCGGCCAGCTTGCCGAATACCACGATCTCGGACAGGGAGTTGGAACCCAGACGGTTGGCACCGTGCAGACCGACGGAGGCACATTCGCCCGCGGCGTAGAGGCCGGGCAGACGGGTGGCACACTTGTTGTCAGTCTCGATACCACCCATGGTGTAGTGGGCAGTCGGACGTACCGGGATAGGCTCTTTGGCCGGATCCACGTTGACGTAGGCTTTGGCCAGTTCGCAGATGAACGGCAGACGCTCTTTCAGGTACTTCTCGCCAAGGTGACGCAGGTCGAGGTGAACCACATCGCCCATCGGGCCCTGAATGACGCGGCCTTTCTGCTGCTCTTGCCAGAATGCCTGGGAAACACGGTCGCGCGGACCCAGTTCCATGTATTTGCTCTTCGGCTGGCCGATCGGGGTTTCCGGGCCCAAGCCGTAGTCTTGCAGGTAGCGGTAGCCATCCTTGTTCAGCAGGACGCCACCCTCACCACGACAACCTTCGGTCATCAGGATGCCGGTGCCCGGCAGACCGGTCGGGTGATACTGGACGAACTCCATATCACGCAGCGGTACGCCGTGACGGTAGGCCAGTGCCATGCCGTCGCCGGTGACGATGCCACCGTTGGTGTTGTAGCGATAGACACGGCCAGCGCCGCCGGTTGCCACGATCACGGATTTGGCCTGGATGAAGCGGGTGATACCGTTCTGGATGTCGAAGGTCAGTACGCCCTGAACGCGGCCATCGTCCACGATCAGATCAAGACAGAAATGCTCGTCGAAGCGCTTGATGCTCGGGTATTTGACGGAGGTCTGGAACAGGGTGTGCAGAATATGGAAACCGGACTTGTCTGCGGCGAACCAGGTACGCGGAACCTTCATGCCACCAAACGGACGCACGTTGGCTTTACCATCCGGCTTGCGGCTCCAGGGGCAACCCCAGTGCTCCAGTTGGATCATCTCTTTGGTCGCGTTGTTGACGAAGTATTCCACTACGTCCTGCTCGCACAGCCAGTCACCACCGGAGACGGTGTCGTTGAAGTGGTTTTCGAGGGAGTCGTCATCACGGACGACACCGGCGGCGCCGCCTTCGGCAGCAACCGTGTGGCTGCGCATCGGGTAAACCTTGGAAATCAGGGCGATGTCCAGGTCTGGCTGTGATTCGGCTATAGCGATAGCGGCGCGTAAGCCGGTACCGCCAGCACCGATGATGGCCACATCGGTCTTGATAATATCCACATCTGCCTCCTTAGGGATAGATTTGCTGGGCACGATTTTGCTCTATGAAAAAAATTCAGGCTTGATGCAAGTCAAACTGCTAGGTTTTATTCCCTTTTTATTGGTTATTTTTCTATAAAACACCCAAATCCCTGGATGAAAATGTCGTTATTATCGTCATTTTTTGGTGTTACTGAGCAGTTGAACACCTAGCTACGAGCACTTTAACTTCTGGATTGTACGTAGTTTTCTTTCAATAAAATGCGAATCACCTCTCTTTTTAGGTACTCTCGAAAAAAATTTTAAGTTTTTTATTGTAATTTTTTAATGAGAATTATTGGCATTTATCTATTCGGATAGAAATAGATAATCCGAAATGCTGCGGTGACCACGGCGGTGATCTGATAATTCCAGACGAATTACAAGGATTTCAAGGCGGGGTATTTGGCGGGTAATGTGAGATTACTCACTGAAAATTAAGCGCTATTTAGAAAAATAAAAGGGGCCTGTACGGCCCCTTTTGCTCATGCTCAAATGCGGAACATGCCGACCTGATTGCTCAGTTCACCCGAAATATTTTTAAGTTGTTCAGAGAGATGGCGTGAGCTGTCTGCATCCACTGCCAGTTCGTCCGAGACATCTTTCACTGCCTGAATGTTGCGACTTACTTCGTCGGTGACGGCCCGCTGCTCTTCAGCCGCGCTGGAGATCTGGGTCGCCATGTCGGAGATCTGGTTGATCGAGGTGGTGATCTGTTCCAGCGCATGGGTGGCGTTGTTGGCGTCATCCACGCTGTTCTGGGCCAGCAGCTGGCCTTCGTGCATGGTGCTGACCGCTCCCTGGGTATTGCGTTGCAGGGTTTCGATCATATTGCGGATCTCGACGGTGGAGCTGTGGGTACGCTGTGACAGGACGCGCACCTCGTCGGCTACCACTGCAAAGCCGCGGCCCTGTTCACCGGCACGTGCTGCTTCGATGGCGGCGTTGAGTGCCAGCAGGTTGGTCTGCTCGGCGATGCCCTGAATGGTGGAGAGGATGGTGTTGATCTCCTGAGCGTTTTTCTCCAGTTCCTGAATGATGTTGGAGGCCTGTTCCACCTGGGTGGCCAGATCGGTGATGGATCGCTGGTTGCGGGCGATCACCTGCTTGCCATGCTCGCAGCTGCTGGAGGAGCTGCGGGCCGCCTCGGCGGTCTGCTCCGCGTTGCTGGCGACCTCGACCGCGGTGGCCGACATCTCGTGTACCGCAGTGGCGATCTGGGAGATCTCGTTTTGCTGGCGTGCCAGCCCCTGATTGGCCTTCTCCGCCATGCTGTGGGAGGACTTGGCCTGCTGGTTGAGTTGGCCGGAGGAGTTGGAGATATCCTGCACCATCACATGGATCCGCTCGATGAAGGTGTTGACGTGTTTGGCAACCGCGCCTACTTCATCCTCACGTTCAATCTTGATGCGGCGGGTCAGATCGCCGTTGCCACGGGAGAGATCGGCAATCGCTTCGCCCAGGGTTTTCAGAGGGGCCAGCGAGCTGTTGATGGCGACATAGGAGAAGCCTGCCACGATCAGTATGGTGATAAGCCCCTGAATGAGAGAGGAGGTAACCATGCGGCGTACCGACTGGTAGGCGATCTCTTCATCCACCATCATGCCGTAATACCAGTTGGTATTGGGGATGGCATTAAAGTCGTAGACCTCTTTCTTGCCGCTGATCACCAGCTCGTTGATCATGCCGTCATGGGCGACCTGATTGATGTAGGCCGCAGTCAGTTCCGGTGCCAGAGCGGTGGCGGATTTCAGGCTCAGGGAGGCATCGGGGTGCGCGATGATGGTGCCATTGCTGTCCACCAGCATGGCGTATGTGCCCTCGGTGGTGACCGCCAGAATATCCGAGATCAGTGAGCTGATGGAGACGTCACCGGCGATGACCCCCTGGGTATTGCCACGCTGGAACGGTTCGGCAATGGTGACAATCAGCTGGCCGGAGGAGATGTCGGCATAGGGGGCTGTGATGACCAGCTTGCCTGCGGCGGCCGCGTCCTTGTACCAGGGGCGTTGACGTGGGTCATAACCGGCGGGCAAGTCGGTTGGTTTGCTCTGGATCATTTTGCCGTCTGCGGTACCGGCATAGACCAGGTCGAAGCCACCGGCATTCATGGACTGGGCCAGATGACTGATGGGCTCGTCTTCTTTGGCGAACGCTTCCTTGGTGGTACTGACCATGCTGATCCGGGAGTCGACCCAGCGGGAGATCCCCTTGACGTTGGCCATGGAGCTTTCGTCGATGATGTTCCAGACCAGTCGCTGGGTCTCGCTGCGCAGTTGCGAGGTGTTGTACCAGACCTGCAGGCAGGTGATCACCAGAATGATGACCCCGATAGCCAGGACAAGCTTGTTTTTAATGGATAAGTTCATAGTTACATCCTTGTGAGCGTCAGTCTGAAGTGTGTGTGGAATCTAGTTATTGTTATGAGCCTCTGTTTATCGGCTGAAGTTGAACTCTTTGTATCCCGGTCAGCTATTTAAAGTTAGTGCCTAAATCAGTGGTTATCCATGCGCGTATCCCCCCCCTTACTGCGCCAGAAAACGATCTGGTCGATTGGTGAAGATTCCATCGACCCCCATGCTAGAGAGCGTTTCATAATCTTCTAGATAATCAACGGTATAAACCAGAACTTTGAGCCCCCGGCGATGTGCATCATCGACCAGCGCGGCATCGATAAAATCAACATCGCAATTGATGGACCAGGCCCCCAGCTCGTCGGCAAACTGCGCCAGGTTGAGCGGCTGGTTGGCGGTCAGGGCACCGAGCCGGATATCGGGCCGCAAGGCGGCAAATCGGGCCAGCTCCGGGTGATGGAAGGAGGAGACCACCCACTGGCCGGGAGTAAAGCCCAGCTTGGCTTCTGCCCGTCGGGTCAGGGCTGCCACCGCATCGGCGGTATGGGCGCCCTTGAGCTCGATATGCAGCTCGCAGCGTCCGGCGATGATCTCCATCACCTGCCACAGGGTCGGGATCACCTCTCCCTCACCGGCATCGAGCTGCTCCAGATAGGAGCGCGATTGCTCGGTCAGCACCCCCTTGCCATTGGTGCAGCGCTCCAGCCGCCGGTCGTGGAAGACCCACAACTCGCCATCGGCCGCCTGCACGTCGATCTCGATGGCTGATGCTCCCAGCTCCAGCGCTTTGGCCATCGCCTTGAGGGTGTTCTCCGGTGCCAGACCGCTGGCGCCACGATGGGCAATAATCTGCATGTTCTGCTCCTTTTACCTCGCGGATCAGCCGCGGCTCAGGTGAATGTCGATCTGTTGATGGGGCAGGGTAAGTCCCTGCTGCTGCATCTTCTCCAGCACCAGCGAGTGAACCTCGTGAGTGATGGGCATCCGGTGATCCATGTTGTTGACGTAGAGGCGGATCTCGTAGATCAGTGCCGAGTCGGTGAATTCGATCAGGAAGACCTCTGGCGTCGGCGTCTCCAATACCAGGGTCGATGCCTGGATGGACTCTTCCAGAATGCGCTGCACCAGTTTCGGATCCCGGGTCAGGCCGATCCGGATCCGCAGTTTGACCCGGGTGATGGCATCGGAGAGTGACCAGTTGATGAACTGTTCGGTGATGAAAGCCTTGTTGGGCACGATGATCTCCTTGCGATCCCAATCCACGATAGTCGTCGCCCGGGTTTTGATCTTGGTGACGGTGCCAGTGAGATCGCGGATGGTGACGGTGTCACCGAGCCGGATTGGCTTCTCAAACAGGATGATGAGGCCGGAGACAAAGTTGGCGAAGATCTCCTGCAGACCGAAACCCAGCCCCACCGAGAGGGCGGCGACCAGCCACTGGGTCTTCGACCAGTCGATGCCGAGCATGGAGAAGCCGGTGAGGGCACCGATCAGGATCACCAGATACTTGCTGGTGGTCGTGAGGGCAAAGCCGGTACCCGGGGAGAGGCTGAGGTGTTGCAGCAGGGTCAGCTCCATCAGCCCCGGCAGGTTGCGGGCAGTCACCACGGTCAGAATGAAAACGAAGGCGGTCAGCATCAGATCCTGCAAGGTGATGGCCGAGAGCTGCTCGATGCCGCCAATCTTGCTGCTTACCTGCCACACCTCGATATTGCTGAGGAAACTGAAGGCGGAGTTGAGATCCGACCATTGCACCACCACCAGCATGGTGAAGCCCAGCATCAGCAGGGTGCGCACCAGTCCCAGCGACTGGGCGCTGATGGTATCGAGATCCAGCTCAGTCTCTTCCACCACGTCCGGGGTCTCGGAGCTGAGCTCGTCATGCCCCTCTTCCCGGCCGCGCTGGGCCAGGATCTCGGCCCGCTTGCTCTTGGCGCGCTCGAAGGCGAGGCGGCGGCGCTGGATCAGCATCCAGCGTCTGGCCAGATAGTAGACCAGCAGGCAACCCAGCCCCATCAGCAGGCTAAGCTCCAGCTGGCGCAGCAGGGTGCGCGAGGTATAGAAGTAGCCAAACAGGGCGCCAATCACCGCCAGCAGCGGCGCCAGCATCAGGCTGTTCCAGATGAAGTGGTGCAGCAGATGGGGCTTGGTCATATCGGTCTGGCCCCAGGTGAGCGGCAATCGCTCCCGGTTGAGACGGGCAAAGAA
Source organism: Aeromonas sp. R1-2 (assembly GCF_040908505.1). Taxonomy (NCBI): domain Bacteria; kingdom Pseudomonadati; phylum Pseudomonadota; class Gammaproteobacteria; order Aeromonadales; family Aeromonadaceae; genus Aeromonas; species Aeromonas sp. R1-2. The sequence goes on from NZ_JBFODU010000012.1 coordinate 229,623, forward strand.
GAGCAGCAGCCAGAGTGCACCGATCATGAAGGCCATCCGGCCGAGGGAGTCGTAGAAGGCGTGCTCCTGATAGCTGTTGGCCATCCCCTGCACGAAGAAACTCGGGATCAGCACCAGCAGCAGGGTTCGAAACTGCCCCCACACCTTTTGCACCTGTTCCCGGGGCCAGCGGAAGTGGTGGATCAAAATCCCCCGCTCCAGCGTCAGGTGGCGGGCCATCACCAGTGCCAGCAGCAGAAACCAGATCTCGCCAAGGCCGCGTGCTACCGCCACCGCAAACGGGTATTGCCAGGCCCCTTCGAGCAGGCCGCGCATCATCAGCACCATCGCGGGCAAGGGGAGGGCGGCAAGCAGGGAGCGCAGCAGCAAGCGGCTGGTGAGGCTGAATTTGTCCTGGGTTACCTTGCCGATCCGCGGCGCAATATGGTCGCAATAGAGGCTCAGGTGACGGGCCAGCTTGAACCAGCTCCAGGCCAGCACCAGCAGACCAATACCGGCCAGCGTGAGGCTCAGCGGACTGTTTTCGGCGATGGCGTAGGGCAGTTGCAACCAGTTGTCCGGGTTGAAAGCCAGGGTCAGCGCGGCAGGAATGCCGAGCATCACCTGTGGGGTAAAGGGGCGCACATCCGGCATCCAGAACAGGTGGCTGGCACTGATCTCTCGGATCTCGTCGATCTTGCTGTTCTGACGGCTGTAGAGCAGCTTGAGGCGGGTCTGCTCCTGAATGAGGGTGTCTGAGGCGTCGTTGAGCCGGGTTAGCAGTTGGCGCCGTGCCTTGAGCAGGTTGTCGAGCACCGCTTGCTGTGGCCGATCGAGCGTCACCTCCTCTTCGGCCATCAGCTTGTCGCGCAGCTGGCGGGTATCCTTGAGCCCATCCTGCTCGCTCTCGTACTGGTACTTGGCCATGCGGGCGCTGACGATGGCGGACTCCAGCTTGTCGAGGGGGAACTGGGGGGGCAGATCGGAGAGTTTGCTGCGCAGGTTCTCGCCGTAGGCATTACTGATCTGCAGCCATTCCAGCTGTTCGCGTACCGAGTTGACCAGCTCATTCAGTTCAAACAGATTCTTGTCGACGCTGCGCTGCTCGTCCTGCACCCGCTCAATCTGATCTTCCAGTGTGCCGAGCTGGATGGAGAGCGCCTGATTCTGCTGTTGCTGCTCCAGCAGCAGCGGCATGTCGGTGGTGAGCTGCTTGCGTAGCCGTTCGCTCTCCTCCAGCGCCTGCTCGGTCTTCTCCCTACGCAGCTGGTTCTGCTGGGTCAGCAGGCTGGCTTGCCACTCATCCTCGTCGGCGATGGCCAGATTGAGCTCCTGCAGCCTCAGCTTGCCGAGATCGTTGCGCTGCTGGGCCGAGAGCTGCTCCAGCTCCAGCATCTGGATCCGGTCGGAGAGGCTCTGTTCCTTCATTCTGGTCAGCAGCAGTTGTGCCTCCTGCTGGCGATCCGATTCGCTGCTGAAGCTCAGTCGCTCCAGCTGGCTGCGGGTCAGTTGCAGCTGTTTGCGCAGATCGTCCACCCGCAGGTGATACTCCTGACCGGTGCTCTCCAGCTGGTTGAGGCTGTCCATCACCCCCTGCCGCTCCTTGCGCAGGTTGAGCTGGCGGTTGCCGCTCAGGCCAATGGCCTGGCGCAGCGCCTCCTCCTTGAGGCTCGCCAGCGGCGGGCGAGCGGCGGGCTGATAGTTGTGCAGGCTCTCCTTGAGCCGTGCCGACTCCTTGGGGTAATCGATAAGGATCTGCTGATAGGCTTTACTCTGCTCCCGGTAACGCTCGGCCTCTCTGGCAAATTGCAGCGCCTGCTGGTAGCTCTCCCGCAGTTTCTGGTTTTCCGGGGTATCGCTCTTGGGCACGCTCTGCAACAGGGATTCGGCCTGGGCAATGGCATCGTCGGCGCGCACGGCTGGCGGCAACAAGATAAGGGAGAGCAGCAAGAGGGTGAGCAGGCGTTGCAACATGAGGCTCGTTTCCGTTCAGAAGAGGTGGCCCTAGCCTAAAACAGGGCAGGGAGGCGGGTAAAGCAGTCTATATTAATGATTCATAACACAAATAACAGGAAGTCGTGCTGCCGTTTCGCTATGATCCCGGCCGCTTTCTCTCCACCGAGTCGAATATGTCAGCTGTTGATCTGGGCACAGCCCCGCTATCTCGCCTTTTCTGGCGTTACGTAACCCCGACCGTGGCGGCCATGCTGATCACCGGCATCTATGTCACCATCGATGGCATCTTCGTTGGCCATGTGCTGGGTCAGGATGGCATGGCCGGTCTGATGCTGGCTTATCCCATCTGCGCCGTGCTCTATGCGGTGGGGGCGCTGATCGGCATGGGGGCCTCGTCGCTGGTCTCCTTCTATCTGGGGCAGGGCAACCCGGCCAAAGCCCGCCATATCGTCGGCAATGCCCTAGTGATGGTGTTGCTTGCCTCGGTACTGCTCAGTTTTATCGGGATCCGTTATGGCGAGCCCATGCTGGCCTGGATGGGGGCGGAGGGGGAGATCTTCACCGCCGGGCTCTCCTACCTGCAGGCTTATGCTTGGTTGGGCGTCTTTGCAGTGCTGTCGATGGCGTTCAGCTCGCTGCTGCGCAACGATGGCCGCCCCGGCTTTGTCACCCTCATCATGGTAGTCGGGGGCCTGCTCAACGTGCTGCTCGACTATCTGCTGATGGTGGTGTTTCCGTTCGGACTGGCCGGGGTGGCGACGGCCACTATGCTTTCCCAGGCAGTGACGGGCCTCGCCTGCCTGTGGCACTTCTTCACGCCGCGCAGCAAGCTGCGGATAAGCTGGGACACCTTGCGCCCTGATCTACGGCTGATGGGCGAAACGGTGCGTCTCGGGGTCTCCAGTTTTCTGATGTACCTCTATCTCTCGGTAGTGCTGGCGCTGCACAACAAGGCGTTGCTAGCGGTGGGCACTTCGCTGCATGTGGCGGCCTACGGGGTGATCAGTTACACCGAGGCCTTCTTCTATCTGGTGTTTGAGGGGATCGCCATGGGTATCCAGCCCATCGCCAGCTTCAACGCAGGAGCCGGTCACTGGCGGCGGGTGCTGCGGATCCGCAACCTGGCACTCGGAGTGACGTTGGGGATCGCCCTGTGCGCCATGTTCCCGCTTTATCTGTGGCCGGAGGCGGCGGTCTATCTGTTTGCAGGGGACAACGCTACCCTGCTGCCGGTGGCGAGCCTCGGGATCTGGCTCTACTTCTGGGGGCTGCCGATGGAGGGCTTGCTGCTGGTGGGGGCCACCTACTTCCAGGCCATCAATCGGGCCCGCATCGCCTCCCTGCTCACCGGTGGCAAGCTGGTGCTGATCGGCGGTTTCTTGTGGGGATTCTCGACCCTGTGGGGCGTGCCCGGGGTCTGGCTGGCATTGCCAACGTGCAGCTCATTGCTGGTGTTGGTGATGTGGCGGGCGATGCGTCGGGAGTCCGGCGCCCACGCGATGGCCGGATAGGTAATCAGGTTCGACGTGCATATAGCAGACAGGCAGCCATGGGCTGCCTGTTTTGTTAGAGGATGTTTTGTTAACGGGCTCTGCCGATTCAGGGCTTGAAGGCGCCGATAAAGATGGCGGGATCGACCCGGGTGTCGTTGAGGCTGACGTTCCAGTGCATATGGGGGCCGGTAGCACGGCCGGTCGAACCGACTCGCCCGACGATGCCGCCACGTGGCAGGCTCTGACCGAGCTTCACATCGATCTTCGACATGTGGCAGAACATGCTGATGAGGCCCTGACCGTGGTCGACAAAGACGGTATTGCCGTTGAAGAAGTAGTTGCCGATCAGGATCACCTTGCCTGCGGCGGGGGACTTGATCGGGGTGCCGGCGCCCACTGCGAAGTCGAGGCCGGAGTGGGGATTACGCTCCTCGCCATTAAAGAAACGACGCAGGCCAAACGGGCTGGAGAGGGGGCCGTTGACCGGCTTGTCGAACATCAGGTTGCTCGGCTGGTTGGGGCTGAAGGTCTGGTAAGCCCGGGTCTGCTCCGCCAGCTCGCGGTTGATACGAGTCATATCCTCGGCGAGTGGATTGACCTGACGGCTGTTCTTGAGCTTGATGTGCTGCTCGCGATAGTGCTTGGGGGTGACGGTGAAGCCGAGAGTGCGGCCATCACCTGTGGTCAGTTGCTGGGCGCCGGGCGTGCTTTTCAGAGAGATGCCGACGATGGCGATCCACTGGTTGTCTTCGCGCACTACCAGCACGGGTTTGTCGTGATAGCGGGCCGTGGGGGCAGTGGGTGACGCGCCAAGAGGGATCACCGCAACGCCGCCCGGCACCGGATGGTTGAGCAGGCGACTGATAAAACCCTCGGCCAGGGCTGACTGGCTGGCCAGTAACAACAACAGACAACAAACAACTCTCATGACGATACCACTCGATGTTAAAACGCCCGGGATGGCGGGATGACAACCCCTTGTCCGGCATTCGTCGATCACTAAAGGGTGACCACGGCACGCTGGCCACGACAGGTGCGGCTGGGGGAGGGAGCAGATTGTGCCTCGTTATAGTCGGGGCAGCCAGAGGCGGGGCGTGGCTGACGCCCCTTTTGTGTATCGCTGCGTCAGGTTTTATGTCGTGGTCGGGCCGCTTCGCCATTGAGTCGCCCCCTCCCTGGCTCTAGAATCGGCTTCCGGCACTGATGCCAACGACACTCCGAGGAGACGATATGAACGGATTACCCCCTTTGCGCACCACACCGGCCCGGTACACGACAGGTCGTGGCTGGCTCTGGGTTCGCAGCGGGTTCGATATCTTCAACAAGGGGATGGGGATCAGCGTAGCCATGGTGCTGGTCTGGTTTATGGTGGGCATGCTGCTGGAGCAACTGCCGGCAGGTGGCCTTATCTCCCAGCTGCTCTACATGGTGTGGGGCGCGGGTTGGGTGGCGGTTGCCGCTCGGGGTTATCGGGGGGAGCCGCTGCAGTTTGCCGATCTCTTCGCCGGTTTTCGCCACAAGTTGACTCCGCTGATGCTAGGCGGTCTGCTGGTGTTGCTGCTGTTCAGCCTGGTGGGCCTCGTCTGTCTCGGTCTGCTCTCCATGTGGGGGCTGCTCCCGCTGCTGACGCAGGATCCCGAGAGCATGGTGGTCTCAGCCAGCCAGTTGCAACAACTGCTGCTGGTGCTGCTGGTGGGGATGCTGCTCATCATTCCCGTGCTGATGGGGGTCACCTTTGCTCCGGCGCTGATCTACCACCACGATATCGGCATCATCCAGGCGGTACGGCTGAGCTTCTTCGGCTGCTGGCGCAATATTTTTCCCTTCTTCTGGTGGGGGCTGCTTTCAGCCATTTTGTTGCTGTTTGGCGCTGTGCTGTTGCTGGTAGGTCTGCTGGTGGTGATCCCGGCGCTCAACTACTCCATCTATGTGGCTTATCGGGATATTTTCCTGGACGAGAGTGCGCAGCCGGAAGCGCCGCACTCAGAACCATTCGGATTTGAAGCCTGATCAAGGGATCAGAGTGAAGAAGGGGCCCGCAGCGGCCCCTTCTTCATGATCGGGTTTGAGGTGTGCTCACTCCTGCCAGATGGGATCCGCCGCCATGCGGGCCAGCAGAAAATCGAGGAAGCTGCGCAGCAGTGGCGACATCTGCTTGCGGGTGGCATACACCCCGTAGACCCCGAGGCGCTTGGGTTGCCAGTCGGTCAGCAGGGGCACCAGTTCCCCACGCTCCAGATAGGGTTGTGCCGAGTAGCGGGGTTGCAGGCTGATACCTGCTCCTTCCAGCGTTGCTTCCAGCAGCAGGTTGGAGATATTGGCGCTCAGGTTACCGCTGACCGGCACTGACTCGGGGCCGTCCGGTCCATTGAACTCCCACAGGCTCTTGCCGAAGTAGGTGTAGGTGAGGCAGTTGTGCAGCGCCAAATCTTGCACCTTGTGTGGCATCGGATGACGGGCCAGATAGGCCGGGCTGGCGCAGACTACCGAGTGGCAGGTGCCGAGACGGCGCGCCACCAGATTGGGGTCGAGGTCGTTGGTGATGCGCACCGCCAGATCGATCCGCTCCTCTACCAGATTGACGGTTCTGTCGAGCAGCAGAATGTCGATGGCCGTCCCCGGGTATTGCGCGAGATAGTCGTTGGCAGCCCCGACCAGCAGCGCTTCTGACAGGGAGTAGCTGCTGGTGATCCGCAGTTGTCCCTTGGGGGCGTCATCTCCCTTTACGGCGATCTGCTCCATCTCTTCGCCGAGTGCCAGCATGGCGCGGGCCCGGTTCAGCGCCTCCTCTCCCGGCCCGGTCAGGCTCAGACGACGGGTGGTGCGGTGCAGCAGGCGGGCGCCCATCCAGCTCTCCAGCTCGGCCAGATAGCGTGACACCATGGCGCGCGACATATCCAGTTTCTCTCCGGCGCCGCTCAGGCTCCCTTGTTCGACTACGCTGACAAAGACCCGCAATGCGGTCAGTCGATCCATGTATGGCTCTCTATATGTTCGATATGTGCAACAGTGATGCGCTTTTTATGCTGTATTTGCACCTTATTAGATCCAATACACTGTGTCCATCAAATGAACCCCCGAATACTTAATGAGGAATAGATGATGAACAACACCCTGATCCGCAACTTGACTCTGGCGACCACCCTGCTGAGTGGCGCCGCACTGGCCGCCCCCCTGAGCGTGACCGTCTACAACCCTGGCGAGAAGGCGATCTTCCCGGTCTCCTCCTCACTGGTGACCGGTGACAAAGAGGCCATCCTGATCGATGCCCAGTTCGACGTGCAAAATGGTCAGGCGCTGGTCGACATGATCAAGAAGAGCGGCAAGAAGCTGACCACTGTCTATATCAGTGCCGGTGACCCCGACTTCTACTTCGGTCTGGAGCCTGTCATGGCGGCGTTCCCGGATGTCAAAGTGCTGGCCGATCAGCATGTGGTTGACCATATCAACCAGACCAAGGATGCCAAGCTGAGCTACTGGAGCCCGATCCTCGGCAAGGGCGCACCGAAGAGCCTGACCGTGCCGCAAGTGATGACCGCCAGCCACCTGACGCTGGATGGCGAGAAGATTGAGATCAAAGAGATGAATACCCCGAATGCCTACCTCTGGGCCCCTTCCATCAAGACTGCTTTTGGCGGTGTGCCGGTTTACCACGGGGTGCATGTCTGGATGGCCGACAGCCAGACCAAGGCGGCCCGCAGTAACTGGGTCAAGGCGCTGGACAACCTGCTGGCCCTGAAACCCGAGCGCGTGGTACCGGGCCACTTCCTGGGCACGGCTCCCAAAGGCACTGCTGCTGTGACCTTTACCCGTGACTATGTAGAGCGTTTCGAACAGGAGCTGGCCAAGGCGAAAAACTCCGGTGAGCTGATTGAGGCTCTGAAGAAGGCCTATCCGGCACTGCCGGTTGACGATGGTCTGGCCATCGGTGCCAAGGTCAATACCGGCGAGATGAAGTGGTAAGCCACTGAGCCTGCTTTCCCTGTGTTTTTTACCGGGCCTAAGGGCCCGGTTTTTTATCCGAGATTGAAGTGAGAATGAAGATGAGCGAACAACAAACTACCCTCCATTATGTCTATGATCCGCTCTGTGGCTGGTGCTACGGTGCCGCCCCCCTGTTGCAGGCGGCAGCCACCATTGCTGGGCTCAAGATCGAGCTGCATGCGGGCGGTCTCTGGCTGGGTAGTCGCCGTCAGCCGATGGGTGAGGCATTGCGTGATTATGTGCGCCCCCATGATCAGCGGATCGAAGCGCTGACCGGCCAGCATTTTGGCGAACGCTACTTTAACGAACTGCTGCTGCGGGAAGGCTGTCTGCTGGACTCCGAGCCGCCGATCCGTGCGGTTTTGGCCGTCACGGCGTTGGGGGGCGATGGGCTGGTCATGTTGCACCGGATCCAGCAATCCCACTATCGGGACGGGATCTGGATTGGTGAGCCAGCGTTTCTAGCCACGCTGGCGGCAGAGCAGGGGATTGCAGCCGAGGCATTCCAGCAAGCTTATCTGCAGGCCCCCTTGCTGCAACATCTGGCAGATAGCCAGGGCTGGATGAAACGGCTGGGCGGTCAGGGTTATCCCACCCTTGGGTTGATGCACAACGGTAAGGTGAGTGCTGTTCGAGTGGCTGACTTTTTGGGCGATCCTGCCGGGTTGCGTCAGCATCTTCTTGAGTTGATGGAATAGTTATTAGAATGTGAACGGACAAGGTCTCTTTAGAAGTGAAGTGAACGGGCCGATATTCCTGTATGCAGAAGCGATATGAAAGCCTTCGACTTTCTGCTTGCAGACTATGCTCTATGTGACCATTCCCGGCGGATGTTGCGGGAGTGCAGACTCATTTCAAGGAAGCCCCCATATGTTCAAAAACATGTCTATCGGCCAGAAACTGAGTGCCGGATTTGCCATCCTGGCACTGCTGGTACTGGGCTTGGCCTGGTTTTCCATCAGCCAGTTGGCAAAGCTCTATGGTGATACCGAAACCATCACTGACAACCTGCTGCCGTCAACCCGCTATGCCAGCCAGATGCATGTTGCCATTCTGGATGCGCGCCGCTCAGAGCTGGCCCAGGTCATCGGTGGTCTGAACAAGGATGATCAAGAGGTAAGCGATCGCACCCTGACCTTCAATAAGGCCAGGCAGGAATTTGAGCAAGCAGCCCAAAAATACGGTGCTTTAGCTTTCACTACAGGTGAAGAGAAACAGGTTTATGAGCAGGTGGTTGCGGCGGGGGCCAAGTATTTTGCGGTGCATGACCAACTGTTGAGCGCCTTTGCTGCTGGCGATCTGGAGCGAGTCAGAAGTCTGCGCAAAAACGAAACCCGGGTCGCGCTGGAGGAGGTGGGAGCAAAATCCTTCCGCCTGCGGGAAATCAATAACGAGATTGCGGCCCAGATGACAAAAGATGTGGAGGCGCTCTACAGCAGTGCCAGAACCATGAGCGTCATTGTCAGTCTGGTGACGCTGGGTTTTGTTGTGGCAATTGCCTGGCTGCTGACCGGTCAGATCCGCAATCCGGTGATGGCGTTGCTGGAACAGACCCGGCGGGTCTCCTCTGGTGATCTCACCTCCCGTATCGATATGCAGCAGTTCAACAACGATGAACTGGGAACCCTTGCCAAAGGGTTTGGTGAAATGCAGACCAATCTGCGCACTTTGGTGAGTGAAGTGTCGGGCTCTGTGGTGCAACTGAGTTCCGCCGCGGAGGAGATCAGCTCTGTTGCCAGCCAGTCAGCCAACAACATGAATGCTCAGCAACATGAGTTGAATCAGCTGGCAACGGCGATGAACGAGATGCAGGCTACGGTGCAGGAGGTCTCTCGCAACACCAGCGATGCGGCCAGTGCTGCCACCTCGGCCAGTGAGACGGCCGAACTTGGTGCGCAAACGGTGAATGACTCCATTCAACGTATTGAACGGGTCGCCGGTGCCATCGAGAGTACCGCGGTGGTGATCCGCCAACTGGGCGATGACAGCCGCAATATCGGCATGGTGCTGGAGGTGATCCGCGGCATTGCCGAACAGACCAACCTGCTGGCATTGAACGCCGCCATTGAAGCGGCCCGTGCCGGTGAGCAGGGACGGGGGTTTGCGGTGGTGGCCGATGAGGTGCGTACTCTGGCCAAGCGCACTCAGGACTCCACCTCCCAGATCAACACCATCATTGCCGAGTTGCAGCAGCGTGCCGAACAGGCGGGAAGTACCATGCAACAGAGTCAGGAGCTGATGAACACCACGGTTGCTACCGCGCGGGAAGCGGGCGAGTCTATCTCCCAGATCAGTGGCTCGGTCAGCAGCATCTCCCACATGAACATCCAGATTGCTACGGCCACCGAAGAGCAGGGAGCGGTGAGCGAGGAGCTCAACCGTAACGTAGTCAATATCAGCCATGCTTCTGAAGAGGTGGCCGCCGGTGCCACCCAGATGGCTCAGGCGTGCAACGAGCTGAACCATCTGGCTACCCAGTTGCAGGATATGGTGCGCCGTTTCAGGGTGTAATCCCTCGGCGAGCCAAACAGCCCGATTACCGCAAGGTGATCGGGCTTTTTTGTTTTGGAGGGGCAGCCAGAGAGGTTCACCGCGAGCGGATGACTTGTCCCGCCGGACGATATTGTGCATGCTGATGGCCCATTTTCCAGGCAGGACTCTTGCTGTATGAATCTTCGCGATCTCGAATATCTGGTGGCGCTGGATGAGGAAAAACATTTTCGCAAAGCCGCTGAACGCTGCTTTGTCAGTCAACCCACCCTGAGCGGCCAGTTGCGCAAGCTGGAGGATGAACTCGGGGTCATTCTGATCGAACGTACCTCGCGCAAGGTGCTGTTTACTCCGGCTGGTGATGCCATGGCCCATCAGGCGCGTCGGGTACTCAAGGAGGTGCGCGAGCTCAAGAGCATCGGTCAGCACTTCTCCGAGCCGATGTCCGGGGAGATCCATATCGGTTTTATTCCGACCGTGGGCCCCTACCTGTTGCCCCGCATTATCCAGACCCTGCGTGAGCGTTTTCCCCAGCTGGAGTTTTACCTCTATGAGGAGCAGACCCAAACCCTGCTCAAGCGGTTGGAAGAGGGGGAGCTGGATTGCGTCATTCTGGCCGAGATGCCGGGGATGGAGGGGTTTGGTTCAATCCAGCTCTATCATGAGCCGATGTGGTTGGCTGTGCCTTGCCATCACCCCGAAGCACAGGCCAGGCAGGTGCCACTCGGCAATCTCAAGGGCAAGAAATTGCTGATGCTGGCCGATGGCCATTGTTTGCGGGATCAGGCGATGGGATTCTGTTTCGCTGGCGGGATTGGTGAGGATCAACGCTTCAAGGGGACCAGTCTCGAGACCCTGCGCAACATGGTGGCCGCCGGTAGTGGCATGACTTTGGTGCCAAAGTTGGCCGTACCTGCCGATCATGATGAGGGAGGGGTGAGCTATCGACCTGTGGTTGACCCTGTGCCGGGGCGTACCATCTCGCTGCTCTATCGCCACTACTCGGTGCGTCGCCCCTGCTTCAATGAGCTGGCGGCCTCGATCGCCACGCTGATGAGCAAGCAGTTGGCCCAATAAAAAAACCGGCAGCCAAGGCTGCCGGTTTTGCTTCTGCCGCAAGAGCAGCTTAGAAGATATCGTCGGTTGAGACAGGCCCTTCCACATCGGGGTTGTCACCGCCGTAGACCTGATTGCCATCCGAGCTCGGTGCTGCGTAGCGGGTCGGCTCGGTCCCTTCCTTGAAGTATTCGTCGGTTCCGCCACTGGTTGCCAGCAGGCCGGTTTCGCTATCAATCTTCACCGTCATGATCCCCTCGGGAACCGGCATCTTGTGCTCCGGCAGCTTTTTGAGGGCGACTTTCATGAAGTCGATCCAGATAGGCTGCGCGGCGCCACCGCCAAATTCGGCACGGCCAAGACCACGCTGGTGGTTGTCAAAACCGATCCAGGAAGTAGCAACGATGTCCGGGGTGTAGCCGGAGAACCAGGCATCCCGCGATTCGTTGGTGGTACCGGTTTTACCGGAGATGTCGTGACGTTTCAGGTCGCGGGCTGCACGCCAGCCGGTACCACGCCAGCCGTTGCCACCCCAGATGGCTGTGCTCAGGGTGTCGGTGATCAGGAACGCGCTCTGGGCACTGATGGTATGCGGGGCGATGGTTGGCGCGAGAGGGGTCTGCGTGCCATCTTGTGCGGCTCCATCAACAGTTGGCTGCGGCAGTGTGCTCTGCTCGGGCGCGGCCTGCTGCTCGCAGGTGGTGCAAGCAATAGCAGGATTGGCCTGATAGAGGGTGTTCTCCAGGCTGTCGGTCACTTTGTCGATAAAGTATGGGGTCACCAGGAAACCACCGTTGGCCAGTACCGAGTAACCACGTACCACTTCAAGGGGGGTGAATTCGGCAGCGCCCAGCGCCAGCGACTCATGGGGAGAGATGAAGTCGCGGGGGAAGCCAAAGCGGGTTAAACCGTCGATATAGGTATCCAGACCGATGGCGCGCATCAGTCGAACCGACATCACGTTCTTGGACTTGGCCAGTCCCAGACGCAGCGGAGTGGGACCATCATAAACGGCCGGAGAGTTCTTGGGCTGCCACATGGGCCCTTTTGACGGATCCCACTGGTTGATCGGCGCATCGTTGATGAGCGACGCCAGGGTATAGCCGTGCTCCAGCGCGGTCGCATAGAGGAAAGGCTTGATATTGGAACCGATCTGGCGACGCGCCTGATCGACCCGGTTGAATTTGGATAGTTCGAAGCTGAAACCACCGACCAGTGCTTCCAGAGCCCCATTTTTCGGGTTCATGGCAACCAGCGCGGCGTTCACATCCGGGATTTGGGCCAGCAGCAACTCTTCGCCCTCTTCCCGCACCCAGATCTGGGCGCCGACTTTCAGCACATCGCGCGCCGATTTCGGGGCATAGTTCTGACGGTCGTCGGTAATAAAGGAGCGAGCCCATTTGATGCCATTCCAGCCGAGCTCTGCTTCCTTGCCATTTTTCAGTACCAGCGTGGCGCTGCGATCACCGAGCTTGGTCACGACCGCCGCCATCAGCGGGTCGTAAGTGGGCTGCTTGCCAAGGTGAGCGACGATCTGCTCGTAATCCCAGGCTGTCTCGCCAGCCTTCCATAACTGAGCCGTTGGGCCGCGATAGCCGTGGCGCATGTCATAGGCAAAAACGCCATCCAGCAGTGCCTGTCTTGCCGCCCGCTGACGTTCGGCAGAGACGGTAGTGTAGACGTGCAGGCCCATGGTGTAGGCATCTTCACCGAACTGCTCGACCATCTTCTGGCGCACCATTTCCCCCAGATAAGGGGCATGCAGGGTCACTTCCGCGCCGTGAAAACGGGCCTTGATCGGCATCTTGGACGCTTCGTCAAACTGAGCCTGGGTTATCTTGCCAGTTTCCAGCATCCGGCCTAGCACCACGTTGCGGCGCGCAAAGGCCCGCTCGGGGGAGCGGATGGGGTTGAGCATGGAGGGGGCTTTCGGCAGACCAGCAATGATGGCGATCTCGTCCAGTCCCAGATCCTTGACCTCTTTACCAAAGTAAACCTGTGCCGCAGCACCGATCCCGAAGGAGCGATAACCGAGGGGGATCTTGTTGAGGTAGAGTTCGAGGATCTCGTCTTTTGAGAGATTCTGTTCGATCCGCCAGGCCAGGAAGACCTCCTTGATTTTGCGGATGATGGTCTTCTCATTGCTCAGGAAAAAGTTGCGGGCAACCTGCTGGGTGATGGTACTGGCCCCCTGACGGGCATGGCCGGAGACAGCCCAGACGGATGCAGCTCGAATGATACCAATCGGGTCAATACCCGGGTGCTCATAGAAACGTGCATCTTCGGTCGCCAGTACGGCATCGATCATGGGTTGCGGAATTTCGTCCAGACGCAGCGGAATGCGACGAATTTCGCCATATTGGGCGATCAACTCCCCATCCCGGCTGTAAACCCGCATCGGGGTTGCCAGCTTGACGTCACGCAGTGCGGTGACATCAGGCAGTTGGGGTTTGATATAGAAGTAGATACCGATGAGGCTGGCAACACCCAGCACTGCACCCAGCATCATGACAATAAACAGGCGAACGAGCCATTTCAGCATGGAAGAACTACCAATCGTCTTAAAATTAGCCAACGGGCGCAGAGTATAGCCCTTTTGCCATCGGGAATTCGAGGTTTTCCTGTGGCGAGCCACCCACCTCAAAAGGATGCGAGAGGTTAGCACTACAGGGAGCAATTACCAAGGAGGGCCACTTGCCATGAAGAAAGCGAGATGGGTCACTTTTCGACATAAACTTTATGACATTGATAGTTAGAGCATTTAGGATGAGTGAAGCACTCCTCTGATCGGGTGTCCTACACTCTGTTCAGGAATAAAACCAAATAACGCATGGATGTGTATATGTTTGGGCTTTTTAACAAGGGATCCCTCCTCCCTCTGGTGGGCATTGATTTTGGCAGCCAGACCATCAAGGCCGTTACCCTCAGTGGCCGACCTGGCAAGCTTCATCTCGAATCGGTCGCCGATATTGCCACCCCGAAAGGGACGCTGGTTGACTATCAATTGCAGGATATCGAGCGCGTCAGCCAATCTCTCAAGAGCCTCAAGCGCCTGATCCCTGCTCACAGCGACTATGCCGCCACTGCGGTGACCGGCTCCAACGTGATAACCAAGGTGATCCAGATTGATGCCCGCCTCAGCGACAAGGAGCTGGAGAGTCAGGTGCAGCTGGAGGCCGAGCAGATCATTCCCTTCCCCCTCGATGAAGTGAGTCTCGATTTTGAGGTGCTGAGCACCAACAACAGTGAAGATCGTCAAGATGTGCTGCTGAGCGCAGCCCGCACCGAGAGTGTCAACGGCCGGGTCAGCGCCCTTGCTGAAGCCGGTATTGCCGTCAAGGTGGTGGATGTGGGCGCCCATGCGCTGGGCCGTGCCGTGGTGGCCTGTCTGCCCGAATTGCAGGAGAGTGAACGGCCGATCGGGGTGATAGATATCGGTGCCAGTGCCATGACCTTTGCGGCGCTGGTCAAGGGAGAGGTGATCTACTCCCGCTTGCAAAACTTCGGCGGCGATCAGTACAGCCAGGCGCTCTCCTCCTTTTATGGCATGACGCTGGATGAGGCTGAGCAAGCTAAAACCAAAGGTACCTTGCCTGTTGACCATGAGCTGGATGTGCTGATGCCCCACATCAACTCGCTGTTGCAGCAAGTGCGGCGCAATATCCAGCTCTTTTGCAGTTCATCCGGTTATCGCGACATCGCAAAACTGGTGCTGACGGGGGGTGGCAGTCTGCTACCCGGTTTGTTGGTGCAGGTAAAAGAAGAGGTCAATTGCGAGGTGTTGCACCCGGATCTGTTCGCTCTGTTTGGCAAACCGAAAGGGGAGGCCGAGCTGGTACATGGTGCTAAATATATGACGGCATTCGGGTTGGCTCTGAGGAGTTTCACACCATGTCAAATATAAACCTTCTACCCTGGCGTGAAGCCCGGGCCCAGCGCCAAAAGAAACAGTTCGGGGCCTTGCTGGGGATTTTTGTGCTGGCCACGGTCGCGCTGGGATTTTTTGCCAACTGGCTGGTTGATCGCCAGATCGTCGCCCAGCAGCAGCGCAACCAGCGGCTGGTTCAGGAGATGACTATTCTGGATGCCCAACTGGGGGAGATCCGTCTGCTCAAAGAGCGTCGCAAGGAACTGATCGATCGGATGCAGCTCATCGAGCAGTTGCAGATGCGCCGCAATGTGCCCGTCCGCCTCTTCAATCAACTGCCTTCACTGGTGCCCAACGGGGTTTACCTCAACACCCTTTCGATGCAGAACAATATTATTGATGTAAATGGCAAGACCGAAGCCTATGGTCGGGTGGCCAGCATGATGCGGCGGATTGATGGTTCCGGTTGGTTGGGTCAGGCAAAGATAAGCACTATTTTTGCGGCTGATGTTGCGCCAGTGTCATTGAGCCAGTTTTCCATGATGTTCCTGATCGCCAACAATGCTGCGGCTGCAGGGAATGTGGCCAAGGAGCAACAATGAACCTTCAGCAACTCAACGAGTTGGATATCAATGACATAGCAAGCTGGCCAAAATGGGCAAAAGGGGTCTTCATCTTTTTCTGCTGCGTGTTGACCGGCGGCGCCATCTACTACTACGTGATTGCCAACTCACTGACCAGTTTGACTCAGGAAGCGGGGAAAGAGACCGAACTGAAAGCCCAGTTTGAAAGCAAGGCGATGCTGGCTGCCAACCTGGGGGCATACAAGGCGCAAATGGTTCAGCTTGAGCAACTGGTTGATACCCAGCTCAAGCAGTTGCCCAATACCCATGAGGTCGCCGGGCTGCTGGACGATATCAGCTTTATTGCTACCGACAATGGCTTGAAATTGAACCGGATCAACTGGGAACCTGAGGTCAAGCACGAGTTTTCGACAGAGCTACCGATGCGTATCGAAGTCGTGGGCACTTACCATGAAATTGGCAAGTTTACCGCTGACATGGCCGCTTTGCCCCGTATCGTCATCCTTGACTCCTTCACTCTAGGTCAGAGCAAGGATGAAGGGGAGCTGATTTCGATGTCGATGCTGGCCAAGACCTACAAGTACAACGGTAAAACAGTGGAGCCGAAACAATGAGACGCATCTGCTGGTTGTTGCCTGCCCTCTTGCTGGCGGCCTGTGGTGGTCAGGAGGACATGGATAGCTATGTCGCCCAGACCAAAGCAAGGCCGCCCATACCTATCGAGCCCTTGCCCGAGCTGAAGCCTTTTGCCCCCATGCACTACCAGCAACGCGAGTTGCGCAGCCCCTTCATGGTTCCCCAGCCTGAGGCGACGGTCGGAAGAACAAGCACTGCCAAGGCCCAGCCGGATTGTGCTCAGACCCTGATGGATCGTGAGAAAGAGGTGCTGGAAAATTATTCGCTGGCCAGTCTGTCGATGCATGGCTCTTTGGGTAAGGCGGGTCAGTTGTGGGCCTTGATCAGCACCCCGGATGGCAAATCGATGCGGGTCGGGCTCAACCAGTATATGGGGCTTGATCAGGGCCGGGTCATCAAGATCACTGACACTGCCGTGGATTTGCTGGAAACCATTCCGGACGGGAAGGGGTGCTGGGTAACAAGAGAAACCCAGTTGGCAATGGCCAATGTGCAAGAAAAACAATAATCAGGGACGAACAGCAATGAGAACAACAATAGAGAGTGTATCCAAAGTAGCTTTGCTGTTTTGCGCCAGCGCCCTCAGTCAGGCGTGGGCAGTGGCAACCCTGCAGGAGATCAAGGTCAATCCGCTGCTTGCCGATCAATTGCTGGTGGAGCTCAGTTTCAGTGAGCCTGTCACAGGCTTTACCGATCGTCTCTCTTACCAACCCAATCAGCTGTTGTTGCATGTTCCCGGTGCGGTAGGGGCGCTGAAAGTGAACCCGCTGCCGATCCAGCGCCTGGGGGTAGATAATATCAAGGTTGAGGGTAAGGGCGCAGGTCTGGATATCAAGATCGCACTCGATCAGCTGGCCCCCTATCAGGTTCAGCAACAGGGGAACAAATTACTGGTGTCATTGGGCGAGGGGGCCTCTTCCGGGCTCATCAATGGTGAGAGCGCTCTGATTGCACCCGCAACCTCGGCTACTCCTGTGCCAACACCCTCTGCGATGGTGGCCACACCCTCTCCTTCGGCGCTGCTCAATCCTCAGGTCGTCGCCCGGTCTATGCCTGTTGCGCCCGTGACTACGCCGGTAGCCACACAGCCTGCCAGCAAGCCGGTGCTTAACAACTATCAAAGCAGTGGGGGTGGTGCCTATTTCAACACGGTTACCGGTGTGGATTTTCGTCGTGGCAAAGATGGCCAGGGGGAGTTTCTGGTCACGCTGGATAACAGCTCCGCCGCCGTTGATGTGAGCAGCCGCGGCCAGACCGTACTGGCCAAGTTTCATGGCACTCGGGTACTGGATGGCTTGCTTAATCTGATCAACGTGCAGGATTTTGCAACGCCGGTTTCTCAGGTTGAAGTCTCCCGGCAGGGGAGCGATACCCTGTTTGAACTGTCGATCAATGGTCAGTTTGATTACCGTTACGATCAGGCAGACAAGCTCTTCATTATCGAGGTGAAAAAGCGGACGACGGCCACGGCATCCAAGCAGTATCAGGGCAAGCCCATCTCATTGAACTTCCAGGATATTCCAGTCCGTACCGTGTTGCAGCTGATCGCTGATTTCAACAACCTTAACTTGGTAACCACAGATTCGGTAGCAGGCAATATTACCCTGCGTCTGGATGGGGTGCCGTGGGAGCAGGCGCTCGACATTATTTTGAAAGTGCGGGGTCTGGATAAACGACTGGACAACAACATTCTGCTGGTGGCACCGGCGGAAGAGATCGCAACACGCGAGAAGCAGCAACTTGAGAGCCGCAATCAGGTTGCAGATTTGGCGCAGCTCTATACCGAATATCTGCAGATAAACTATGCCAAGGCCTCGGAAGTGGCGGCCCTGCTCTCTTCCGAAAGTACCAAGTTGCTGTCACCCCGTGGTGCGGTGAGCGTGGATGAGCGAACCAACGTGCTGGTGGTCAAGGATACCGCCGATGTCATCAGCAGCATCAAACGGATGCTCGATATTCTCGATATTCCGGTCAAGCAGGTGGTTATCGAGGCGCGGATGGTGACCATTGATGACGGTTTTGATGAAGCGCTCGGAGTGCGGTGGGGGGTGACCAAAAACGATGGTCATGGCAACAGTACGTCCGGCTCCATCGAGGGGAATGATGGCTCTGGTAACAACAACGGCAGTTCTGCAATTAATCCCAGCCCTCGGCCATCAGCAGACGATCGGTTGAACGTCAATCTGCCGGTGACCAATGCGGCCGGTACTTTGGCCTTCCAGGTTGCCCGTTTGGCTGATGGCACCTTGCTGGATCTCGAGTTGTCGGCGCTGGAAAAAGAGAGCAAGGCCGAGATTATCGCTAGTCCGCGGGTGACCACGGCGAACCAGAAACCGGCGCTGATCGAGCAGGGTACCGAGATCCCCTATGTGGAGTCCTCTTCCAGTGGCGCTACCTCGGTTACCTTCAAGAAGGCGGTATTGAGCCTGAAGGTTACTCCGCAGATCACCCCTGACAATCGGGTGATTCTCGACCTGACCGTGACCCAAGATACCAAGGGTGAAACGGTACCGACCGGTACTGGTGATGCGGTTTCCATCAACGCCCAGTCCATCACCACTCAGGTGTTGGTGAACAATGGCGAGACGCTGGTACTGGGCGGCATCTATCAGCAGACCATCAAGAGCGATGTGACCAAGGTGCCGCTGCTTGGCGATATCCCCGGATTGGGTGCCCTGTTCCGCAAGACCACCAGCGAGAACAAAAAGCGAGAGTTGTTGATTTTCGTGACGCCTAAGATAGTCACCGACGCCTTCTGAATGCTTTACATGTGAGGGTAAAACACATATAACCTTACGCCCCAATGAGGCTGGGGCGTAAGGGCTGCGGTTGCCAGTCCCGATATCTATTGAGATAATCCCCCTCCTGATCCATCGCAAGATAAGGTTCATAGGTACCCCGATCCAGTATTCATCGGGGTCGTACAGTTTGTAATTACTAACGAAAAGACATGGCTGAGAAACGCAATATTTTCCTGATAGGTCCCATGGGTGCGGGCAAGAGCACCATAGGTAGACATCTGGCAGAACAACTGCATATGGAGTTTTTCGACTCAGATCATGAGATTGAGCGCCGCAGTGGTGCTGATATCGGCTGGGTGTTCGATGTTGAAGGCGAAGAAGGTTTCCGGATTCGCGAAGAGAAGGTGATCGGCGAATTGTCAGAGCAGCAGGGTATCGTGCTGGCGACGGGTGGCGGTGCCATCAAGAGTCGCGAAACCCGCAACAAGTTGTCTGCTCGTGGCATCGTGGTCTACCTCGAAACCACTATTGAA
Organism: Aeromonas sp. R1-2; assembly: GCF_040908505.1. NCBI lineage: Bacteria > Pseudomonadati > Pseudomonadota > Gammaproteobacteria > Aeromonadales > Aeromonadaceae > Aeromonas > Aeromonas sp. R1-2. The sequence continues at coordinate 248,943 of NZ_JBFODU010000012.1, forward strand.
AAGCAGCTGGCGCGCACACAGCGAGACAAACGCCGCCCTCTGCTACAGACCGAAGAACCGGCACGCGAAGTGCTGGAACGTCTGGCACAAGAGCGCAATGCCCTGTATGAAGAGGTTGCCGACTTTGTTGTGCACACCGATGACCAGAGCGCAAAAATCGTTGCCAATCAAATTGTAAAGCTGATCGGTATGTAATCTAGAGGACGTCCATGGAACGGTTGAATGTCGAACTGGGTGAACGCAGCTATCCCATCGAGATAGCTGCAGGGTTGTTGCAGCGCCCTGAGGCGCTGGTATCGACCATCAAGGGCAAGCGGGTGATGATAGTGACCAACACGGTCGTTGCTCCGCTTTATCTTGAACAGGTAACCGCTCTGCTGTCGGGTTTTCAGGTTGAACACCTGATCCTGCCTGACGGCGAGGCGTACAAGAACCTGGCGACCTTTGAGCAGATCATGTCTGCTCTGCTTGAAACCAACCATGGGCGCGATACGACACTGATCGCTCTGGGGGGCGGCGTGATCGGGGATGTGGTGGGCTTTGCGGCAGCAAGCTATCAACGTGGCATTCCTTTTATCCAGATCCCGACCACTCTGCTCTCCCAGGTTGACTCCTCTGTCGGCGGTAAAACCGCTGTCAACCACCCCCTCGGCAAGAACATGATTGGGGCTTTTTATCAGCCCAAACAAGTTGTTATCGATACCGAATGTCTGAGTACCTTGCCCGCCCGCGAATTTGCCGCAGGGATGGCCGAGGTGATCAAGTACGGCATCATTTGGGATGCTGATTTCTTCAGCTGGCTGGAGCAGAACATGGTTCGTCTGCAACAGCTGGAACCTGCCGTGCTAGCCTACGCCATCAAACGCTGCTGCGAGATCAAAGCCGATGTGGTCGGTCAGGATGAGACCGAGCACGGCGTCCGTGCGCTGCTCAATCTGGGTCACACCTTTGGTCATGCCATCGAGGCCGAGCAGGGTTATGGCAACTGGCTGCACGGTGAGGCAGTGTCCGCTGGCACCATGCTGGCTGCCTGGACTGCGCAGGCCCGTGGCGATATGAGCGAAGCGGACGTTGCGCGAGTGCGCGCCCTGCTGCTGGCCGCCAATCTGCCCATTCATGCGCCTGCCGAGATGGATTTCGCCGCCTTTATTCGCCATATGCGCCGTGACAAGAAGGTGCTGGAAGGCAAGCTGCGTCTGGTGTTGCCGGTTGGCATCGGCCATGCGCAGGTGGTGGGGGATGTGTCCGATGCCGAGTTGCTGGCGGTGATCGAGTCTGGTCGTGACGAATAAACTGCTAAAACTTCCTTCCCAGCGGCAGCTGGTTGACCGGCTGCTGCATCTGATTGAATTCAATCACCCTTTCATTTTTCTCTCCGGTAAACCCGGTTGTGGTCGCGGTACCCTGTGCGAATCCCTGCTCGGCGTGTTGCCGGAAAAAGTGCGGGTGGTGAGCCTGATCGGCACGCCTGCCATGAAGATGGTGGATGTGCGTCAGCTGTTATTGCCACAGGTAGTGGCGCGCCCGCTGTTCAATCCACAGGATGCGCTGGCGGAGAGCTTCTTTCGCATGTTGGAGGGGAGCAAGCCTGCCACCCTGTTGCTGTTGATAGAGCGGGCCGACCAGTTGCCGGCCGAATTGCTGGGAGAGTTGTGGGCGATCATCCGTCATAACGATACCCTGGCGGCGCCCCATCAGCTGGCCATTATCGTCTCGGGCAGTGACGTCTGGTGTCGTACCCAACGGCCACAGCTCAAAGGGCGTGCCATGCCAGCCCTTGAGCTGGAAGTGCCGCCCCTGAGCCCGCCCGAGCAGCGCATCTTCTTGTATGAGAAAGCCAAAGAGCTCAAGATCCCCGCGACCCTCTTGCCCAAGCCGCAAGTGGAGGAGATCCTGAAAACGGCGAACGGACATCCGTCCACCATCATGCAGTTACTGGAGGATATCATGACCGACAGAAGGCCCAAGAAGCGTCAGGCGGAGTTGCCTGTCAAGAAGATTGCCACCGCTATCGCGCTGGTCGCTGGCGGCCTGCTGGCTTTGAGCTACCTGCTGCCTGCGCTGTTTGACAATGAAAGCAAACCGGCGCTGCAGGATCCGGCGCAGAACACGGCATTGCCGATCCCGGTAGCGGGAGGCGATCCCCTCACCGCAGGCGGTTCGAATACCGATGCCGCTGCACAAGGCGCGCAAAACAGCGATGCAGCCAGCAATCCCAACGGGGTAGTGAAGGATTGGCAGCCGGAGGCGAAAGTGCTGCCCAAATCGGTGGAGAGCGAAACTGTGACTACCGAATCAACCAATTACGAAGGGCGCCGGGTTGTGATCTCTGACGAGGTCGTGCAAAAGCTGATGACCGAACCCAAGGTGAGCGGCGCACTGCCTACTGACGTGGTGGACGAGCTGACCGGCAAGAACCCGAGTGGCACAGCCCCCAGTGGTGCAATCGCAACCACGGCGCCAGCCAGTACCTCCAAAGCACTGAATCCGGCGACAACCGCAACGCCTGCTGCCACCACCAAAACCGCCAGCAACGAGCCGGTTGCCGCGCCAGCACCCAAGGTGGCCCTGACACCGGTCGCCACCTTGAACAAGAAGCCGCGCAACCACTACAGCGTTCAGTTGATGGGAGCGAGCAACACCAAGGCGGTGGATCAATTTGTCGCCGAGCATGGTCTGGCGGGCAAGGTCTGGGTCTATCAGACCAAATTCCGTGGCAGCCCCTGGTACGTTGTGCTGCAAGGGGATTATGCCGGTCTGACCCAGGCCAAGAGTGCCATTCGCAAGCTTCCGCCAGCCTTGCTGAAAGGCCAGCCCTGGCCCAAGTCGTTTGCACAGGTACAAAAAGAGCTGAAGCAATAGCCTTGATACTGGATAAGGGGGTAGAATCGTCCCCCTTTTTGGGTCTTGCCTTCTTACACACCGGATTTCCATGAAAAAAACACGCGCTTTTTTAAAATGGGCCGGGGGAAAATACTCCCTGGTTGAAGAGATCGCCGAGCGCCTGCCGGCCGGGCGTGTGTTGCTGGAGCCCTTCGTCGGGGCCGGGTCAGTGTTTCTCAACACCGACTACGACGCGTATGTGCTCAACGACATCAATCCGGATCTGATCTGCCTGTACAACCACCTCAAGCTGACGCCGGACAGTTTCATTGCCGAGGCGCGCAAGCTGTTTGTGGCAGAGCACAACCACAAGGCGGCCTATTACCGGCTGCGTACCCAGTTCAATCAGACCGAGACCACTTTCGAGCGGGCACTCTTGTTCCTGTTTCTCAACCGTCACGGTTTCAACGGACTGTGCCGCTACAACAAGAAGGGCGGCTTCAACGTGCCGTTCGGTTCCTACAAGAAGCCCTATTTCCCGGAAAAAGAGCTGTGGGCCTTTGCCGAAAAGGCGCAGAAGGCGACCTTTATCTGCGAGAGCTACGCCGACGCCATCAAGCGTGCCGAAGAGGATTGGGTTATCTACTGTGATCCTCCCTATGCGCCGCTCTCCACTACGGCGAGCTTCACCACCTATGCCTCCGGCGGTTTTACCCTGGATGATCAGGCGATCCTGGCGCGATTGGCCCGCCACACAGCCGCTCACAAAGGGGTGCCGGTGCTGATCAGCAACCACGATATTGAGCTGACTCGTGAGCTTTATCGCGGTGCCCGCCTCGACGAGATCCTGGTCAAGCGCACCATCAGCCGCAACGGCGGCACCCGCAACAAGGTGGCCGAATTGCTGGCGCTCTATCCGCCCGGCATCGAACCTGAGCAGGGCTACTATCCCAGCGACAGTGAACTGCTGCCGCTGACGTAACAGACCATGCGGCGCCCAGGGGCGCCGTTTTTTATTGGCGCGCCTAGGCCCGTGCCGATGCCGCAAAACCCGGGTGGCTGGGGGAGGGGAGGCGATTGTCCCATTTACCCCGCATTCGAGTCGTTTTCGCCCGCCTTTTACGTTAAAATTGCGCCGCTTTTTCTCCCTGGCTGCCAATGGATGATGCTGATGAAAGACTTTCTGATTGCCCCCTCGATCCTCTCTGCCGATTTTGCCCGTCTGGGTGACGATGTAGCCAAGGTACTGGCTGCTGGTGCCGACGTGGTTCACTTCGACGTGATGGACAACCACTATGTCCCCAACCTGACCATTGGCCCCATGGTCTGTCAGGCGCTGCGTGACTACGGTATCGAGGCCCCCATCGACGTGCACCTGATGGTCAAGCCGGTGGATCGCATCATTCCCGATTTTGCCAAGGCCGGTGCTTCCCTCATCACCTTCCATCCGGAAGCGTCCGATCACGTTGATCGCTCTTTGGGCCTCATCAAGGAGATGGGCTGCCAGGCGGGTCTGGTGCTGAATCCGGCTACCTCGCTCTCCTGCCTCGAGTATGTGATGGACAAGCTGGACGTGATCCTGCTGATGTCGGTCAACCCGGGCTTCGGTGGCCAGAGCTTCATCCCCGGAACCCTCGACAAGCTGCGTCAGGTGCGTCGTCTGATCGACGAGAGCGGCCGCGATATCCGCCTCGAGATCGATGGCGGGGTGAAGGTCGACAACATTCGCGAGATCGCCGAAGCGGGCGCCGACATGTTTGTCGCCGGCTCTGCCATTTTCAGCCAGCATGACTACAAGGCGGTGATCGACAAGATGCGTGCGGAGCTGGCTCATGTCACACGCTGAGCGCGCATTTGATTTGGTGCTGTTCGATCTGGACGGCACCCTGATTGACAGTGCTGCCCAGCTGGCACTGGCGGTCAATCTGACTCTGGCTGATCTGGGTCTGGAACAAGCTGATGAAGCGGTTATCCGTACCTGGGTCGGCAATGGTGCCGACAAGCTGATCCAGCGGGCGCTCGCCTATCGCGAGGCCGATCCCGAGCTGTTTGCCAAGGCCAGACCGATCTTTTTCCAGCACTACAACGCCTGCCTACTGCAAGGGCTGGCGATGTATGAAGGGGTGGCACAGAGTCTGCGTCGCCTGCAAAGCCTGGGCTACAAGCAAGCGATCGTTACCAACAAGCCGAGCGATTTCGTGGCACCCATCCTCGATGCCCTTGGCATCAGCGATTGTTTCGAACTCTGGCTTGGCGGCAACTGCGTGCCGGTCAAGAAGCCGAGCCCGGAGCCCTTGCTGCACGCCTGCCAGGAGTTGGGGGTGAGCCCGGCTCGCACCCTGATGGTGGGCGACTCAGAAAATGACGTGCTGGCGGCCAAGGCGGCTGGCATGAAGGTGGTGGGTCTTACATACGGTTACAACTATGGCCGCCCCATCGCCGACTCCCATCCAGACTGGGTATTCGAGCAGTTTGCCCAGCTCGATGCACTTTTGGTCTAATAGCGCAGCTGGGCTGGCTGAATAACAAGGATTAACACTCTCATGACTAAACCAATCGTATTGAGCGGAGCGCAACCCTCCGGTCAACTGACCATCGGCAACTACATGGGGGCCCTGCGTCAGTGGGTCAACATGCAGGATGAGTTCGACTGCCTCTACTGCATCGTCGACCTGCACGCCATCACCACTCGTCAGGACCCGGCGGCCCTGCGCAAAGCTTGTCTGGACGCGGCTGCCCTCTATCTGGCGGTCGGTATCGATCCCAAGAAGAGCACCGTCTTCATCCAGTCTCACGTGCCGCAGCACGCCGAGCTGGGCTGGATCCTCAACTGCTATACCCAGATGGGTGAGCTGTCGCGCATGACCCAGTTCAAGGACAAGTCCGCCCGTTTCGAGAACAACGTCAACGTCGGCCTGTTCGGTTATCCGGTGCTGATGGCCGCTGATATTCTGCTCTATCAGGCCAATCAGGTGCCGGTCGGCAACGACCAGAAGCAGCATCTGGAGCTGACCCGCGACATCTGCACCCGTTTCAACAACCTCTATGGTGAGGTGTTCACCATGCCGGAGCCCTTCATTCCGACCGAAGGGGCACGGGTGATGAGCCTGCAGGATCCGACCAAGAAGATGTCCAAGTCGGATGACAACGAAGCCAACTTCATCGGCCTGCTGGAAGATCCCAAGCAGATCGTCAAGAAGATCAAGCGTGCGGTGACCGACTCCGACGAGCCGGCGGTGGTGCGTTTCGACCCGGAAAACAAACCGGGTGTCTCCAACCTGCTGACCCTGATGTCCGGCGTCACCGGTCGTTCCATCCCCGAGCTGGAGCAGCACTTCGAAGGCAAGATGTACGGTCACCTCAAGACCGAAACCGCCGAAGCCGTGGTTGCGCTGTTGGAACCGATCCAGGCCCGTTTCCACGAGTTGCGTCAGGATGAGGCCCATCTGATCGCGATTCTGGCAGAAGGCGCACAAAAGGCGCGCGAAAGAGCTGAAAAAACCCTGACCAGCGTATATGATGTAGTCGGCTTCGTTCCTCGAGCCTGACATACTGGGAAGGTGTAGTAGAAGAGAGCTGGGTATTTGCCTGGCTTTCTTTATTTTCCGCCTAGCTATTTTGTTTAATTTCTTTATTTCAACCTGGGTAATATCCCCAAGAGAAAGCATGCCTGTTCAACCAACTATTTCTGCTGAAGAGCTGAGTGACAAAGGTCACTGGCTACGTAAATTTCGCAAGGCGAAAAACCTCAATACCCTGCAGTTGATGGTCTCCAATGCCATCGACAAGCACCATAAAACCCCTGCCGTTGCTGCCGCCATCTATCTGGCCGAGTGTCAGCGTGAACGGGAAATGGAACAGGGTCGTTATCTCGATCGTTAATTCTCCGCTGTTGGTTATCTCATGCTGTTGTTGATCGATAACTACGACTCTTTTACCTGGAACCTGGTGCAATATTTCGGCGCCCTGGGACAAGAGGTTGTGGTCAAGCGCAATGATGAACTGACGCTTGATACCATAGCGCAGCTCTCCCCCCGTTTTCTGGTGATCTCTCCCGGTCCCTGTACGCCCAATGAGGCGGGGATCTCTCTCGACGCTATCAGCCACTTTGCTGGCAAGCTGCCCATTCTCGGCGTCTGTCTCGGTCATCAGTCGCTGGCGCAGGCCTTCGGCGCCCGCGTAGTGCGTGCCCGTCAGGTAATGCACGGCAAAACCTCGCTCATCCGCCATCGCAATGAGGGGGTGTTCAAGGGGCTCAACAACCCGCTGAGGGTGACTCGTTACCACTCCTTGGTGGTGGAGCGCGACACGCTGCCCGACTGCTTCGAGATCACCGCCTGGAGCGAGCATGCCGATGGCTCGTTTGACGAGATCATGGGGCTGCGCCACAAGACGCTCCCTGTCGAGGGTGTTCAGTTCCATCCGGAGAGTATTTTGAGCGAGCAGGGCCATCAGTTGCTGGCCAACTTTCTGGCGCGTTCATAAAAAGTTGTGATCGCCTTCTCAAGTTCGAGAGAAGGCAAAAAAAATTTCCCTGACACTTTATTCACCCCCTCTCCTGCCCAAATTATCTCTTGCCAAGCCCCCCTGAGTCGTTATGCAATGCGGTTGCCTAAAATCTCAAGAGCAATCGAACATTGTTCCTTATAGGCCGTCTTGTTACAGACTTTTTACTTTATTTCTGTGATAATCCCGTCACGTTTACACGGATTTAACTTTTGGGCGGTGGATTATTCTGTCGCCGAATCGAAGGAGAGCTATATGTCAGAGTTGTTGGCAGTGACACGTGAAGTGTTTGATGAAGTGATGGTTCCCAACTATGCGCCCGCCAAGATCATCCCGGTGCGTGGTGAAGGGTCACGTGTCTGGGATCAGGAAGGGCGCGAGTATGTCGACTTCGCCGGTGGCATCGCCGTCAACGGTTTGGGTCACTGTCATCCCAAGCTGGTCGAGGCCCTGAAAACCCAGGGCGAGAAGCTGTGGCACCTCTCCAACGTCATGACCAACGAGCCGGCCCTGCGTCTGGCCAAGAAGCTGGTCGCCGCCACCTTCGCCGACAAGGTCTACTTCTGCAACTCCGGCGCCGAAGCGAACGAAGCTGCTCTCAAGCTGGCTCGCCGCTACGCCATCGAGAAGTTTGGCGAGCAGAAGACCCAGATCATCGCCTTCAATCAGGGCTTCCACGGTCGTACCTTCTTTACCGTGAGCGTCGGTGGCCAGGCAGCCTACTCAGATGGCTTCGGTCCCAAGCCCGGTGACATTACCCATGTTCCCTACAACGATCTGGCGGCGCTGGCCGAGGTGATCTCCGACAACACCTGCGCCGTGGTGATGGAGCCGCTGCAAGGGGAGGGGGGCATCATTCGTCCTACCGACGAGTTTGCCAAAGGGGTGCGCGAGCTGTGCGATAAACACAATGCCCTGCTGGTGTATGACGAAGTGCAGTCCGGCGTCGGCCGGACCGGTGATCTCTATGCCTATATGGGTCTGGGCGTCACGCCGGACATCCTCACCAGCGCCAAGGCGCTGGGGGGCGGTTTCCCCATCGGCGCGATGCTGACAACCAACGAAATCGCCTCTTACCTGAAAGTGGGCACTCACGGCTCTACCTACGGCGGCAACCCGCTGGCCTGTGCGGTAGCAGAGGCGGTGATCGATGTGATCAATACTCCGGAGGTGCTGGCTGGCATCAAGCAGCGCGAACAGCTGTTCCGCGATGGCCTTGAAGCAATCAACGCCAAATACCACTGCTTTAGCGAGATCCGCGGCAAGGGGCTGCTGCTGGGCGCGGCCCTGAGCGATGCCTACAAGGGTCGCTCCCGTGACTTCCTGCTGGCCTCCATCGATCAGGGGCTGATGGCACTGGTGGCTGGTACCAACGTGGTTCGTTTTGCCCCTTCACTGGTGATCCCGGAAGCGGACATCAAGGAAGGGTTGGCCCGCTTCGAGAAGGCGGTTGCCCAGGTGGTTAACGCCTGATTCCAAATTGAGGTGGGGAGCTCTCCCGGCAGGAGCCGGGACCCCACCTGTCGTCAATGAAAGGGAGTTGTCATTTATGTTGGTTATCCGTCCCATCGAGCAAAAAGATTTTGCCGGGCTCAAGACCTGCGCCATCGAGTCCGGCACCGGCATGACCTCGTTGCCCGTCAACGATGAGTTGCTGCAGCGCAAGATTGATGCCTCTACCCAGACTTTTTCCGACAAGCCCGCCGGCAAGGGGGACTGCCTCTACTTCTTCGTGGCTGAGGATCTGGAGACCGGCGAGATGGTCGGCACCTGTGCCATCGATGCCGCGGTTGGCCTCTCCCAGCCGTTTTACAACTACCACATCGGCAAGGTGGTGCACTCTTCTCCCAAGCTTGGCATCTACAACGTCGTTGAAACCCTGACCCTCTCTAACGACTACACCGGCAACTCCGAGCTCTGCACCCTGTTCTTGCGCGAATGTGCCCGCGAGGGGCTCAACGGCCGCCTGCTCTCCAAGCACCGCTTTCTGTTTATGGCCGAGCACCCCGAGCTGTTTGACGAGACCGTCTTCGCCGAGATGCGTGGCGTCTCCGATGCCAACGGTCACAGCCCCTTCTACGAGTGGCTGCAAACCCACTTCTTCTCGATGGATTTTCCCACCGTCGACTATCTGACCGGCATCGGCAAGAAGCGCTTTATCGCCGAGTTGATGCCAAAGTATCCCATCTATGTCAATTTGCTGAGCAAAGAGGCGCGGGCCGTTATCGGTCAGACCCACGAGAAGACCCGCCCGGCCATCAAGATGCTGCAGGACGAGGGCTTCGTGAACCGTGGCTACGTCGATATCTTCGATGCTGGCCCCACCGTCGAGTGTGACGTGAAGAATATCCGCAGCGTGCGCCGCAGCAAGAAGCTGCGGGTGCTGGTGGGCGAGCCCATCGGTGGCAAGACCCACCTTATCTGCAACAGCCGTTTCGAACATTACCGCGCCTGCTACGGCAATATCCGGGTCGATCTCGACAAGCACGAAGCCATCATTCCGCCCAAGATGGCGGCGGCACTCAAGGTGCAGGATGGCGACATGGTGCGGGTGGTCGACCTCGACTGAGACAAACAGGACAAGCAAACCGATTATCAGACAGGGAGTGAATGGATGAGCCAGTTAGTGCAATTTATCGACGGTCAGTGGCTTGCCGGTGAAGGCAAGCCGTTCGAGTCAACCGATCCGGCCAAAAACGAGGTGATCTGGCAGGGGGCTGCCGCCAGCGCGGCGCAAGTGGATGCCGCCGTCAAGGCCGCCCGTGCCGCCTTCTACCACTGGGCGGACATGAGCCTTGAGGATCGTCTGGCCATAGTGCGTCGTTATGCCGACCTGCTCGGCGAGCAGAAAGAGGCGCTGGCCCTGACTATCGCCCGCGAAACCGGCAAACCGCTGTGGGAGACCCGCACCGAAGTAGCCGCCATGCAGGGCAAGATTGCCATCTCCATCCGGGCGCACGACGAGCGTACCGGCACCGTTGAAAATGCCATGCCGGGCGCCAAGGCGTTTGTCCGTCACAAGCCCCACGGCGTGGTGGCGGTGTTCGGCCCCTACAACTTCCCGGGTCATCTGCCCAACGGTCATATAGTCCCGGCACTGATTGCGGGTAACACCGTGGTGTTCAAACCCTCCGAGCTGACCCCCATGGTGGCTGAGGCCATGGTCAAGGTGTGGCAGGAGGCCGGATTGCCCAAGGGAGTGCTCAATCTGGTGCAAGGGGAGGTCGAGACTGGCAAGGCGCTGGCGGACAATCCCGACATCGACGGCCTCTTCTTCACTGGTTCATCCCGCACCGGCCATTTCCTTCATCAGCAGTTTGCCGGTCAGCCGGGAAAAATTTTGGCGCTGGAGATGGGCGGCAACAACCCGCTGATCGTGAAAGAGGTGAGCGACATCGACGGCGCCGTCCATGCAATCGTCCAGTCGGCGTTTATTACCTCTGGTCAGCGCTGCACCTGTTCCCGCCGTCTGTTTGTCGAGCGTGGCGAGCGGGGCGATGCCCTGGTCAAGCGACTGATCGAGGTGGTCGGCCAGATCAAGGTCGGCCTCTATGACGCCGCCGAGCAGCCTTTCATGGGTTCGATGATAAGCGAGAAGGCAGCACAGGGCATGGTCGAAGCACAAGCCAACCTGCAGCGCCTCGGTGGCGAGAGCCTGCTTACCCTCAAGCACCTGGAAGCGGGTACAGGCTTTGTCTCCCCGGGCATTATCGACGTGACCTCAGTGAGCGCGCTGCCTGACGAAGAGTACTTCGGCCCGCTGCTGCAACTCATTCGTTACGATGATTTCGATGCTGCCATCGATCAGGGCAACGCCACCCGCTACGGTCTCTCGGCCGGTCTGCTGGGGGACAAGGAGGCGGACTGGCACCATTTCTTCAAGCGGATCCGCGCCGGTATCGTCAACTGGAACAAACCCATCACCGGCGCCTCCAGTGCCGCGCCGTTTGGCGGTATCGGTGCCTCCGGCAACCACAGAGCGAGCGCCTACTACGCTGCTGACTACTGTGCTTATCCGGTTGCCTCTGTCGAAGACAGCAAAGCCGCCATGCCGGATCAACTGTCGCCCGGCTTGCGCTTCTAATAACGACACGGGGCATCCAGCGGTGCCCCCATCTGTACCCGCAATCAAAGGAAAGAGAGATGCAAAAGGATATCGACACCCTGTTCAGCCATCTGTGGGACAACTACATCAAGGTGACCCCGAGCGCCCTCAAGGTGCACACCCTGCTGGGTGGCGGCGAGCCCATCGTCAACGATCACGTGGCGTTTCGTACCTACAACCTGCCCAAACTGGGGCTGGAGAAGCTGGCCGCCCACTTTCTGGCGCTCGGTTACGAGCAGAAGGGCGAGTACGTTTTCAAGGCCAAGAAGCTCTACGCCAAGCACTTCGAGCATCAGGATCCGGACGCTCCCAAGGTGTTTATCAGCGAGCTGAAGGTGGAAGAACTCTCCCCAGCGGCGCAGGCCATCATCCACAAGCTGGCCGATCAGGTGCCCGATCATCTGACCGATACCCCAGCATTTCTCTACACCGGTGCCCCCTGGCAGGTCTCCTATGCCGATTATCAGACTCTGCTGGCGGAGAGCGAGTACGCGGCATGGATGGCAGCATGGGGCTATCGTGCCAACCACTTCACGGTCAATATCAACAAGTTGAAGGATTTCGACACCATCCATCAGGTCAATGCGGCGCTCAAGGCGGCGGGTTTCGTGCTCAACAGCGTGGGTGGCGAGGTGAAAGGGGACCCGCAGGTGATGCTGGAGCAATCCTCCACCATGGCTGACAAAGCCGAGGTGCCGTTCAGCGATGGGGTACGTACCATCCCGAGCTGCTTCTACGAGTTTGCCCTGCGCTATCCGCAGGCCGATGGTGTGCTCTATCCGGGCTTTGTCGAGGCCTCGGCGGACAAGATCTTCGAATCGACGAATGCCATGTAACGGGAGCCACCCTGTTTCAGTCGCAACGCCTCCTTTGTGGAGGCGTTTTGTTTGGCGCAGAGTGACGGTATCGGGTGTTGTCTGACGCCGCGTGGGGAGGGGATTTGTACGGCGCCCAATCGGTAAATGTGTGTTGATAAAAATGTGAACTAGATCACTTGAGACGACACAGATTGACGCTGGCGGTGGAGCCAAAAGGAGTAGAATGGCGCTTTATTTTTGCGGGGCCAATCGATGCCTAACTATCACTTTTTCAAGCAGGGTCAGTCGCTTACCTATCTAGATGCCAATGCGCCCAGCTATAGCGATGAGCGTCGTCAACTGGTCGAACAGGGATTTGCCGCCATCGCCGCCCCCACCTTTGCAGATACCCCGGCCGAAGCCCTTGAGCTGCTTCGCACTCATCAGGCACTACAGGATGAGGCCAACGCCCTTTGTCTGACGGTTGCCGCTATTCCGGCGGTGATCGCAACTCTGTCCGGGCACTGACGCTGCCGCCATGCTCACGTGAATAAAAAATGGTGCCACTGTCATGACACCATTTTATCGGTTTGCCTGCGTGCCCTGAGCCGTTTAGCGCTGGTGCAGGTCACCTTCGATGACCAGCACGGTATCCATCCCTGCCGCCTTGCCTGCCTCAAGCCCGATCCGGGTGTCTTCAAACACCAGACAGTTGGCGGGATTGGCGCCGAGCAGCTCGGCCACCCGCAAAAAGGTGTCGGGGTGCGGTTTGTGGTTGGTGACATCATCGGCACTGACCACCACCGAGATATAGGCATCGAGCCCGGTGCTTTTGAGGATGGAGTCCGCCTGATTGCGCGGTGAGCCGGTGCCAATCCCCATCTTCACCTTGCCGTGATAGTGCCTGACCAGCTCCCACATCTTGGGAAAGACGCTGACCTTGTCGATATGTTCCATATAGAGGGCAATCTTGCGACGGGTAAAGGCCTCGACATCTACCGTCAGCCCCTGCTGCTCGGCCAGCATGGCGATGATCTTGAGGGTGGGAATGCCGCCATACTGATAGAGCTGTTCCCGCTCGAAGGGGATGCCGAATTCGGCGCAGGTAAGCTCCCAGGCATCCAGATGAAGGGGCATGGAATCTACCAAAGTGCCATCCATATCGAAAATCAGGGCATCGTAGTGATCAAACCCATACTGCTCAAGCTCGCTCATGGGGGCTCCTCGAATCAAATAGAGCAGGCTAGCAGAAACGGTCGGCATTTTGTGGGATCGGCCTCATGGTTGGGCAGATTGTGGCCGCCGTTTTTTCTATCTCTTGCTGATTTGTGAGACAATAATCCGTTCATTGCCGGATACTTTGGCATATCAGATCAGTGAGTCCGCTTATGACTTCGAAAATATCCCCCAAAACCATCTTCTCCAGTGTGGCGCTGGTGATCGCGCTCGGTTCACTGGAAAAGAGCATCGTCACCACCCCGCTGCCCATGATTGGCGCCGAGTTGCACGCCGGTGCCGCCCTCACCTGGGTGGTCACCGCCTATCTGCTGGCGGCCACCGCCGTGCTGCCCCTCTACGGCAAGCTGAGCGATCTCTTTGGCCGGGTGCGGATGCTCAATATCGGTATCGGCCTGTTTCTGGCGGGCTCGGTGGCCTGTGCGCTCTCCCAGGATCTGCCGACCCTTTTGGCGGCACGGGTGCTGCAAGGGCTGGGGGGCGGAGGTCTGATTGCCCTCGCGTTTACCGTGATTGCCGACACCATTCCGCCGCGGGAGGTGGGCAAATATCAGGGCTACATCTCGGCAGTCTATGCGGTCTCCAGCATCGCCGGCCCCTTGCTCGGCGGCTATTTCACCGAGCAGCTCAGCTGGCGCTGGATCTTCTGGATCAACCTGCCGCTCGGGGCGCTGGCGGTCTTTCTCATCAACCGCAACCTCAAGCAGCTCAACGTACGTCGCCACAGTCGCTTCGACTGGAAGGGGGCGGGTCTGCTGATTACCGTCACCACGCTCACCCTGTTGCTGCTCTCGCCGGAGGCGGCGCTGCCTGCCGTCTGGCTCTCGGCGGCACTGGGCGTGGCACTGCTGCTGCTGATTCTGATTGAGCGGCGCGCCCACGACCCCATTCTGCCTGCCCATCTGGCCCGGTTGCCCGGCTATCTGGTGAGCGTGCTGCTGGTGATGCTCTCCCAGTTGCTGATGTTTGCCGTGCTGGTCTATCTGCCGTTGCAGATGCAGTGGCAGAAGGGGATGAGCGCCAGTGAGAGCGGGATGAGCATGGTGATCTTCATGATCTGCATCACCGCCGGCGCCTTTGTCGGCGGCAAGTTGATAGGCCGTACCGGTCACTACAAGAGCTTTGTCGCGGTGGGCTTTGGCCTCGCGGCGGTGGCGCTCTGGCAGATCCACTTCGATGCCTGGGTCAAGCTGGCGCTCGGGTTTGCCGGTATTGGTCTCGGTCTGGTGCTGCCAGCCCTCTCGGTGGTGGTGCAGAACGCCCTGCCACGGGAAGATCGCGGCATCGGCATGTCGCTGTTCAACTTCGGACGGGAGCTCGGTGGTGCCGTTGGCGTGGCTATCTGCTCCATGCTGTTTCACTTGCGCCTGCCAGCCGGCAGCGGTGGCGATCTGAGCCGGCTCGCCCCCGATCTGCTGGCCCCGGGCTTCAGCGCGACTTATATCGGCATGGCATTGATCGCCACGCTGGCGCTGCTCATCACACTGCTGGCGTTGAAGCGCCATGAGCTGGCCTCCATCAGCGCCTGATTTGGCCTGCGCCGATATTGGCTCACCATAGATAGCATCAGGGCTCCCCGCGGGGAGCCCTGTTGTTATTTGGCGGATAGAGTGGCTGCTGCCATCAAGCCATGCGCGAGTTACTCCTGCGCTGGACTCTCCTTGCCCGCCAGCTGGCTCAGCCAGGCGAAGCGGCGGTTGGCCTCCTGCTCAGCCTCTTCATAGAGCTGGCTGGCCACCTCAGGCAGCTGGCGCTCCAGCCGCTGGAAGCGGGGCTCGTGGCGCAAGGTCTCGGCCAGCGAGGCATTGGGGGCCCGCGAGTCGAGCGCCAGCGGCAGTTTGCCCTCGTCAGCGCGGCGCGGGTCGAAGCGGTAGAGCGGCCAGAAGCCGGTGGCGGTCAGCTGTTTCATCTGCTCATGGCTCTCGGCCATGTCGTAACCATGCTCCTCGCAGGGGCTGTAGGCGATGATGAGCGACGGCCCCGGATAGGCTTCCGCCTCCTGAATCGCTTTTACCGTCTGGTTCATCTGGGCGCCGAGGGAGATCTGCGCCACATAGACGTGGCCATACATCATCATGCTGGCCCCGAGATCCTTGCGCGCCTTTCGCTTGCCCTGCTCGCCAAACTTGGTGATGGCACCGAGTGGCGTCGCCTTCGACTGCTGGCCGCCGGTGTTGGAGTAGCACTGGGTGTCGAGCACCAGCACATTGATGTTCTCCCCCAGACTCAGCACATGGTCGAGCCCGCCAAAGCCGATGTCGTAGGCCCAGCCATCGCCGCCGATGAGCCAGACCGATTTTTCCACCAGATAGTCCGCATCGCGGGCCAGCTCTTGGGCTGCCGGGGTCTGGCTCTCCTGCAGCAGCGCTCGCAACTGCTGGATATGGGCCCGCTGCTCGGAAACCGGCAGAGTGGCATCGCCGAGCGCCTCGCGCAGCGCAGCCGGTATGGTGTCGCCCAGGCTAGCCAGCAGACGGCGTACCCGCTCCCTGTGCTGATCGACGGTGAGACGGAAGCCCAGTCCGAACTCGGCGTTGTCTTCAAACAGCGAGTTGGCCCAGGCCGGCCCGCGCCCATCGGCGTTGGTGGTATAGGGGGTGGTAGGCAGGTTGCCGCCATAAATCGACGAGCAACCGGTGGCGTTGGCAATCAGCAGCCGATCGCCATAGAGCTGGGTCAGCAGCTTGATGTAGGGGGTCTCGCCACAGCCGGAGCAGGCGCCCGAGTATTCAAACAGCGGCGAGATGAGCTGGGAGGTGCGGATGTCGATGCGTTCCAGCTGCTCGGCGCTGCGCTCTGGCAGGTCGAGGAAGAAATCGTAGTTGGCCTTCTGCTCGTCGAGGTGATCGAGGCGTGAAGCCATATTGATCGCCTTGCGATCCGGGTTGCTGCGATCCTTGGCCGGGCACACCTCGACGCAGAGATTGCAGCCGGTGCAATCCTCCGGCGCCACCTGCAGCACATACTGCTGGCCGCGCATGTCACGGGATTTCACATCCAGCGCATCCAGGGTAGCGGGAGCTGCGGCCAGCGCATCCGGTTCCACCACCTTGGCGCGAATGGCCGAGTGGGGACAGGCGGCGACGCAGTAGTTGCACTGGGTACAGAGCTCCGCCTCCCAGATGGGGATCTCCTTGGCGATATTGCGCTTCTCCCAGCGGGTGGTGCCGACCGGCCAGGTGCCATCCGGTGGGAAGGCGGAGACCGGCAGGCTGTCACCCAGCCCCGCCAGCATGGCGGCGGTGACGGTCTGGACAAAGTCGGGGGCCTTGGCCGAAACCACCGGTGGGCGGGGGCGGCTGGCGGGATCCAGCTCGCCAAGTTGCACCCGGGTCAGGGCGGCGCAGGTTGCCTCCAGTGCCATCCAGTTGCGCTCGACTAGTGTCTGCCCCTTGCTGCCATAGCTGGTGGCGATGGCCTGCTTCAGCAGGCTGGTCGCCTCTGCGGGGGGAATGATGGCGCTGAGCTGGAAGAAGGCCATCTGCATCACGGTATTGATGCGGTTGCCGAGCTGGCAGTCGCGGGCAATCCTGGCGGCGTTGATGATGTAGAAGCGCGCCTCTTTCTCGCGCAGGGCGTGCTGCACCTCGCTGGGGAGGCGCTGCCAGATCTCCGCTTCGCTGTAGGGGGTGTTGAGCAGGAAGATGCCGCCCGCCTTCAAGCGTTCCGCCATCCGGTACTTGTCGACAAACTGCCACTGATGGCAGCCGATAAAGTCGGCCTCTTCCACCAGATAGGCCGATTGCAGCGGCCGCTCGCCCACCCGCAGGTGAGAGACGGTGAGGCCGCCCGCCTTTTTGGAGTCGTAGACGAAATAGCCCTGCGGATAGAGGCCGGTGTGGTTGCCGAGGATCTTGATGCTGTTCTTGGCCGCCGAGACGGTTCCGTCGCTGCCAAGGCCGTAGAAGAGCGCCTCCAGCTTGTGCTGGTGGCTGTGAATGAGGCTTTGCGAATTCAGCGCGGGCAGCGGTAGTGAGAGACCTGTGATGTCATCGAAGATGCCGACGGTAAAGCGCGGGCGCGGGTTCTCCTGTGCCAGCTCGGCAAACACCGCCAGCGCGCAGGCGGGGCCGAACTCTTTGGAGGAGAGGCCGTAGCGACCCCCAATCACTCGCGGCAGGCTTGCCCGCTCGCCCCGGCTGACCGCTTCGGCCAGCGCCGTCATCACGTCGAGGTAGAGGGGCTCGGCCTGTGCGCCCGGCTCCTTGGTGCGATCCAGCACGGCGATGGTGCGGGCACTCTCGGGAATCGCGGCCAGCAGATGCCCGGCCGAGAAGGGGCGGAACAGCCGCACCTTCACCAGACCTACCTTCTCCCCTTGGGCCAGCAGGCGCTCGATCACCTCCTCGCAGGTGCCGATGGCTGAGCCCATCAGCACCACAATCTGCTCCGCCTGCGGGTGGCCGACATATTCAAACGGCCGGTAGTGGCGGCCGGTCTGTTCGCCAAATGCCTGCATCGCCTCGCTCACATGGCCATAGGCGGCGTCATACCAGGGATTGCTCGCCTCCCGGCACTGGAAGTAGGTGTCCGGGTTGGCGGCGGTGCCGCGAATGACCGGTTTGTCGGGGGTGAGGGCCCGGTCACGATGGGCACGGATGGCATCTGCCGGCAGCAGGGCTCGCAGGGTGTCGTCAGCGAGCGGCGCTATCTTGGCGATCTCGTGAGAGGTACGAAAGCCGTCGAAGAAGTGGATAAAGGGGAGGCGGCTGTTGAGGCTCGCTATCTGCGAAATCAGGGCAAAGTCCTGCGCCTCCTGCACATTGCTGGCACAGAGCATGGCACAGCCGGTCTGGCGCACCGCCATCACGTCCGAATGATCACCAAAAATCGATAGCGCATGGGTCGCCACGGTGCGCGCCGCCACATGCAGCACGAAGGGGATGAGCTGACCCGCCAGCTTGTAGAGGTTGGGGATCATCAGCAGCAAACCCTGCGACGAGGTAAACGAGGTCGCCAGCGCGCCGGTCTGCAGGGCGCCGTGGACGGCGGCGATGGCGCCCCCTTCCGACTGCATCTCGACAACCCGGGGCACATCTCCCCACAGGTTCTTGCCCCGCTCGCTCGACCAGGCCGACGACTGCTCAGCCATGGCCGAGCTGGGGGTGATGGGGTAGATGGCGATGACTTCGCTGGTGCGGTACGCCACCGAGGCGACTGCGTTATTCCCGTCTGTGGTGATCATCTGTTTTCCACTTTGCTATGCCAGTTTGAAGGCCGATAGTTGCATCGGCAATGGATAGGGCGCAGGCATAGTAAGAGGGGCAATGAGAGCGTATCAAACGGGATAAATAATCAATTAATAAGTCAGTAATAGTGGTTAATTTAATCCCGTCGCGTGGGGGCCTGATTTTCTGCTGGTAGCCGGTGGGGTGGCGATTGACGGGCCATTGCTTTGGCCCGTCAGCACGGGGTTAATCCTGATCCACTTGCAGCCAGATGGCGCACTGATAAGGGGCGAAGAGTGGCAGCGGTTCGTTTGGGTAATTGGCCAGCAGCAACCGCATCTCGTCTGTCACCTTGTCGAAGTGGGGCATCGGCAAGGGGTTCGCCGTGAGATTGGCGAGCAGCAGCAGGGTGTGCTGCTCTCCGCTGGCCGGATCCTGCCAGTGGCGGCGATAGCTGATGCGCTCGGGATCATCCCCATCCAGCAGCTCGAAATTGCCGTGGCGAACGACAGGGTGAGCCTTGCGCAGGGCGATAAGCTGGCGATAGCAGTGAAACGGCGAGTCGGGGCGGGCCAGCTGCTCGGCGGCATTAATCTCGATGTGATTGGCGTTGAGGGCAATCCAGGGTGTGGTGGCGCTGAAACCAGCGTGGGGGCTGGCGTCCCACTGCATCGGGGTACGGGCGTTGTCGCGGCCGATGGCATCGAGCCGCCGACTCAGCTCGGCAGGATCCAGCCCTGACTGGCTGGCGCGGTAGTTGAGCGCCTCCACATCGCGCAGCTCGCCCGGCTGCCAGTGGCGGTTGGTCATGGCGAGCTCCTCCCCCTGATAGATAAAGGGAGTGCCCTGCATCATATGCAGCACCATGGCCCACTGCTTGGCGCTGGTTTCACGCCATTCTGGCCTGTCATCGCCAAAGTGGGAGACGGCGCGGGGCAGGTCGTGGTTATTCAGAAACAGGCTGTTCCAGCCCTGCCCATGTAGCCCTTGCTGGTGGCGGGTCATGGCTCGCTTGAAGGCGAGGGGAGCAAAGCGGGAGGTCCACTTGTCACTGCCGAGCCCCAGATGCTCGAAGTTGAACACCATGCTGAACTCGCTGCCATCGTGGTTCGAATAGTTCTGCATATGGGCGAGATCGGCCCCCCAGGTCTCCCCCACCGTAATGATCCCCTTGCCGCCGAAGCTCGCAGCATTGAGCTCGCGGATATAGTCGTGCAGGCGCGGGCCATTGCTCATGGCCAGTCGGTCCCACTCCTTACTCACCATGTCTATCACATCGAAGCGAAATCCCTTGATCCCTTTGCCCAGCCAGAAGTTGATCACCGCCGCCATTTCGGTCCGCACCGCCGGGTTGTCCCAGTCCAGATCGGCCTGACTGGGATCGAAGTTGTGCAGGTAGTAGCGATCAAGCTCCGGCACGTACTGCCAGCCGCTGCCGCCAAAAATCGAGGTAATGGGGTGAGCATCGACAAAGGCTTGATCCCGGAATACGTAATAACCCTGATAACGGGGATCCCCGGCCAGCGCCTGCATAAACCACTCGTGCTCGGTGGAGGTGTGGTTGGCGACGATATCCATCATGATGCCGATGCCGTGAGCGGCCGCTTCGGCTATCAGTTGCTCCATCTCGGTCAGGGTGCCGAAGGCGGGGTCGATGGCACGGTAGTCCGCCACATCGTAGCCGTTGTCCCGCTTGGGGGAGCGATAGATGGGGGTGAGCCAAAGCATATCGACCCCGAGGGTGGCCAGATAACCGAGGCGCTGACGGATGCCGTTGATGTCGCCCATGCCGTTGCCATCGCTGTCCTGAAAACTCATGGGGTAGATCTGGTAGATGACGCAGCTATCGAGGTCGATATCGGGCGTGTGGAGGGAGTGCGTATTCATCAGCGTGGCCGGTTGGGGGAAGAGATTTTCTATCTTACCCAGATGAGCGGGCAGTCAACAGGGCAGGGGAAGTCTTGAAAAGGGTTCCATTATTGGCTGATTGCCAAAAGTGAGGGGAGGGTCACAAAGGTGCCATCCCAAGCCACTGCTGTGGTCGGGATGGCGGTTTACTCATATGCCCTGGGGCATGAGCCGTTATCGGGTGGCCCCGGCCTGCTCGGCGTTTGGCTCCTGCTGGCGTTCTGCTTGTGCCTCCAGCTCCTTGCCGAGGAAGTAGTTCAGGAAGGTGCGGATCACCGCGATGATGGCGAGACGAATGAGCTCCTCCTTGCTCGGCGCCACCGTGGTGGCCAGGATGTCTGCGGCCAGCTGGAACTCCAGCGCCAGAATGAGCCAACTGCCAAAGCAGAGACGAATACGCGGAAAACCGGGTTGGTGATCCCGTACTCTTGCCGCCAGCCAGAGGGTCTTGCCAAGCCCTATCACCACACAGGCGATGGAGATGATCTCCAGCAGCAGCTGGAACAGCTCGACCCCGTGCATCATCCCCTCTTTCAGGCTCGCTATCTCAAACACTCGGGTCACCCCCATGATTCAAAAGAGGACACTATTAACACATCGCTCGGCAAAGGCCAAATCAGAGTCTCCTGATAAGCAGTGAGAGCTGTTCGATGAGCTGACGCGCAGCGGGACTGACTCCGGCCAGTTGGAAAAAGCCGTGTATAACACCCAGTTGCCGCTGACAGGTAGCCGTGACACCGGCTTGCAGCAGTTTGCGATAGAAGGCTTCCCCCTCATCGCGCAGCGGATCATATTCCGCCGTTACGATATGGGTCGGCGGTAATCCTGACAGGTCCGGATGGTGGAGAGGGCTGGCTTCGGGATGAGTGACGGGCTGCTCCCCCAGATAGGCGTGAAAACCGCTTAACAGCATGTCGCGGGTGATGAGGTAGTCATCCCCTAGCTGCCGATAGCTGTCACTGTTGCCCGCAGCATCGAGCATCGGATAGATGAGCAGTTGGGCGGCAGGCAAGGGGGCCCCTCGCTCCTTGAGTCGCAAGGTGGTGATCAGGGCGAGGTGGCCGCCGGCACTGTCTCCCGCAAGGACAATCCTTGCCGGATCCCCATGCCATTTCTCCACATCGGCCATGATGGCGAGCGTAGCAGCCAGTGCGTCGTCGTGTCCTGCAGGATAGGTGTGTTCGGGTGCAAGGCGGGTATGTACCGCGAACACCAGTGCTTTGGCGCGATTGCACAGCATCCGCATCTGGCGGTCGTGAGTGTCGAACTCACCGCTGACAAAACAGCCGCCATGAAAGTAGATCAGGGCCGGACGGCTTGCACTTGAGGTGGACGCTGGCTGATAAAGGCGAACGGA
This sequence comes from Aeromonas sp. R1-2, assembly GCF_040908505.1. NCBI lineage: Bacteria > Pseudomonadati > Pseudomonadota > Gammaproteobacteria > Aeromonadales > Aeromonadaceae > Aeromonas > Aeromonas sp. R1-2. The sequence continues at coordinate 270,843 of NZ_JBFODU010000012.1, forward strand.
ATAATGGCCGTTTTGCCACTCTTCGACAGCGCCAACCTCCTCCTGTTCACCACCCAATATGGCTGAAGCAAGATAGCCTTCACGCCGCTCCTGCCAGCTCAGGCTGCTCGCCTTGGGGCGGCCTGCGGCAATGAATTCTGCCACCATGGCCGCAATGGCCGGTTCAAGTTGTGTATCCATAACGCACCAATTGCTGTATATAAAAACAGTTATTTTGCGCTTTTAGCCAAAGAGCGCAACCGGCGTTAGCTGAGGCAGCTCACAAAATCAGGCTTCAATCAGCACGAATTCAATCACATAGAGCGGCGGCAGATCGGGGTAGATCTCGCGGATCACCTGTTTGAGCTCGGGGAGGGTCATGTTCTCCTGACGGGCGTGCTCGTCATTCAGTTCATCGAAGGCGACCGCCTTGACCGAGAGCACCTCAATGTTGCCAAAGGGCTGGTGTTCCGGGTTGGTGAACAGCGCCAGCCGCTGGCCGGGCTGCCAGTTGGCCTCGCTCTCGTCGCGGATGGTGATGGTCTTGCGGCCCGCCTGAATATCGGCAACGAAGCGGCTGAAGAAGGTGAATTCGGGATAGGGATGGGCAGACATGGTGACTCCTGACAGGGTGAATCGAAATGAGGTGAATGGAAATCAAAGATCGAGATAGGCGCGCAGCCTGGCCAGATCGGCGATAACGGGGCCGTCGCTGCCGTCGGCAACAATGCCCTGTTCGATCAGCTCCTTGAGGGCGCGGCGGTAAACCCGCTCTGTGGTGCCAAAGCGCGCCGCCTCGTGGGCCCGTTTGCGCGATCCCAGCATCGGAGTGCGCTGGCGCTCACGCCACAGCTCATAGGCGATGTTGTAGGCGATGGGGTGGAGCAGCCGGCTGGTGGTGATCTCCAGGGTGTCGAGATAGTCGCTGGCAAGCGCGGCGGCAAAGAACAGGGTCAGCTCGGGTTCGGCCAGCAGCCGCTGGGCCAGCTTGTGGGCACAGATGACCCTGGCATCCAGCTCGGTCTCGGCCACCACGTTCCACTGCACCGGGGTGGCGCTGAAGAACTCCATTTCGCCGAAGATCTGGCTGTGACACTCAATCTCGCCGAGTTGGAAGCGGCGGCCCGAGTGCACTGTGCTGTTGAGGGAGACCCGGCCATGTTCGACCAGATAGAGTTGCTCGCTCTGCTCCCCCTGGCGCATGATCAATTCGCCCGGCAGGTAACGGCGCAGAAACAGGGTGCAGGCGTCGAGCGCCGCGGCAAAGCGGGGTTCAAGCTGCTGGAGTTCGGCGTGAAAACGGCCGAGGGGGTAGGGCTGTTGCTGCATGACTTGCCTGTCGCACCGGATGACGAGGGCCATGAGGCTAGCAAGAGTGCGGGCCGGATACCAGCCCGCACGGTAGCGGATGTGCCGCAGTTAACGGTTTGCGCTTTATTGCACCAGAGCGTGGAGGGCGGCCGCGATGGCGTGCTGCTCACCGGTCATCATCGCCTGTTCGGCGCTAGCGTAATCCGCTACCCCTTGTTGCACATCCTGCTCGAACAGCACCACGTTGCAGAGCACTGCGGCGACCCGCACCTTGCGCAGGCGACCCACGGTCAACAGGGAGGCGGTCTCCATGTCAGCGCCGAGCACACCACGGGCATGCCAGTAGCGGCACACCTCCTGCTCATCATCCCGATAGAAGCTGTCGTGGGAGCGCACCAGCCCGTGCCAATGAGGCTGACTGCCGGTCGCCACATGGTTGAGCAGGGCCGCTTGCAGCCAGATATCGGCGCAGGCGGGGTACTCGGCGGGCAGATAGGCCTGTGAGGCCCCTTCATTGCGTACCGCCCCTTCCACCACGATAAGATCGCCAAGACCGATGTCGTGTTGCAGGGCACCGGCGGAGCCGACCCGAATAAGCGAGTGGGCACCGGCTTGCACCAGCTCCTCCAGCGCTATGATGGCCGAGGCGCCGCCGATGCCGGTGCTGCAGACCGTGATGGGCAGCCCCTGATAGTGGCCGTTGATGAGGCGAAACTCCCGGTTTTGCCCCAGCACTTCACACTGTTCGAGCTGGCTGGCGATGCGATCGACCCGGGCCGGGTCGCCGCACAGTACCACCCGCTCGGCAATCTGGTCGGGGCGGCACTGGAGATGGGGTAACAGACTCATGGCTTACAGACCTTGTGGCTGGCGCTTGGCGGCAATCACCCAGAGGCGAGTGCCGTTGGCGGCGATAAACAGCAGGATCAGGTACTCCAGCGACATGGCGTAAACGCCCTGCGCGGCATAGACACCGATGCTGATGATGTTGATGACGACCCAGAGGATCCAGTTCTCCACGTATTTGCGGGTCATCAGGATCTGGGCGACGACCGATAGCACCGTCATGCTGGCATCCCAGAACGGGAAGGCGTCGGGGGAGGGCTCGGGGGTGGCAAGGTTGGCACCAAACAGGTTGAGCAGGGAGACCGAGGCGCGTGCCAGGGTGGCGAAGACCGGGTCGATATAGCGGGTCAGCAGGGCGATGGCCAGCACGCTCACGGCGGCGGTCACCATCAGTTTGGATCTGCTGAGCCAGCGGATCTGCAGGGTATCCCCTTGCTCGTTGGCGGGGCGGGTCCAGGCGTACCAGCCGTAGACGTTGGCGCAGAAGAAGAACAGCTGCAGCAGCAACAGCCCGTAGAGCTGGATCTGGAAGAAGATGATGGCAAACAGGCTGACGTTGATCAGACCGAACAGGTAGTTGATGGTCTTCTCCTGACTGGCGAACCAGATACAGGCCAGACCAAACAGGGTGCCGATGGCTTCAATCCATGACATGGCATAGCCGCCACCCAGCGGGATGGTCACTAGCGTGTTATTGATGCTGAACAGCTCGAATATGCTCATTTTCTGATCCTTGGGCATGAGGGTTAGTATGCGAGGGCGCCATTCTAAGGGGTGAGGGGGAGGAGGGGCAGGACTTTTGTCCGCCCCGGGCTTGGCCCATATCAAAGAAATCGCCGCTGCTGCCCGGTTATTCCAGCAGTGATGGGTTATGGGGCCCCGGCGGGCCGGACTTTATTGATATGTAGCAAGATGATAGCGCCATTGCTGTGGTCTGATAGAGTCCACTCTCCGGGAGGAGAATCACGTGATAAAAGGAGGTTGCATTGAATTCCGAGCTTGTTTGGGTGCTCTGTCTGCTGGCTGGCGCCATCTATCTCTTTATGACCAACAAGGTGCGCATGGACGTGGTCGCCCTGTTGATCATTATCCTCTTCGTGCTGAGCGGCACCCTCACCCTGCCGGAGGCGCTGGCGGGCTTTAGCGATCCCAACGTTATCCTGATTGCCGCCCTGTTTGTGGTTGGTGAGGGGCTGGTGCGCACCGGCATCGCCTATCAGGTGGGGGATGCGCTGGTGAAGGTGGCGGGCAGCAGCGAGACCAAGCTGCTGGTGCTGCTGATGGTGGCGGTGGCGAGTCTGGGGGCTGTGATGAGCAGCACCGGGGTGGTGGCCATCTTTATCCCTGTGGTGCTGAGCGTGGCGAACCGGATGGGGATCCCGGCTGGTCGCCTGATGATGCCCCTCGGTTTTGCCGGGCTTATCAGCGGCATGATGACGCTGGTGGCCACGCCCCCCAACATGGTGGTCAACAGCGAGCTGATGCGCCACGGCATACATGGTTTCGGGTTCTTCGATTTCACCCCCATGGGCGTGCTGATCCTGGGGCTGGGCATCCTCTACATGCTGCTGGTGCGCGGCTCCCTGGTGGGTGAAGGGGAAGAGGGCAAAGGCAAGCCGACCGGGCGCCGCACCCTGCGCGATCTCATCCGAGACTACCGACTGGCCGGTCGGGCCCGTCGTCTGGCGCTGCGGCCTGACTCCCCGCTGATTGGTCACACCCTGGACGAGCTGCAACTGCGTGCCCGTTATGGTGCCCACGTCATCGGGGTGGAGCGCTGGCGCAAGTTTCGCCGGGTGATGGTGCCGGTGTCGGGGATAAGTGAGTTCCAGGCCAAGGATGTGCTGCTGATCGACATGTCAGACCCCGAGGTGGATGTGCGGGCGTTTTGCAGCGAGGCGCGGCTCGAACCCATGATCCTGCGCGGGGAGTATTTCTCCGATCAGGCGCGGGAGGTGGGGATGGCCGAGGTGTCGCTGATCCCCGAGTCCAAGCTGCTGGGTAAAAGCGTGCGTGAGGTGACCTTCCGCTCCAGCTATGGCCTGAGCGTGGTGGGGCTGCGCCGCGACGGTGAGGCACTGGCAGGCAAGCTGGTAGACGAGCCGCTGCAGATGGGGGATACCCTGCTGGTGGTAGGGAACTGGAGCCACATCAGACAGTTGCAGACCCATAGCCGCGACTTTCTGCTGATGGGGCTGCCCGCCGAAGTGGACGAGATGGCCCCCGCCCGCAGTCAGGCGATCCATGCCCTCTTTTGTCTTGGAGTGATGATCCTGCTGATGGTGACCGATCCGGTGCCCAATGTGATTGCCGCGCTTATCGCCTGCCTGCTGATGGGCAAGTTTCGCTGCATCGATATGGAGAGTGCCTACAAGTCGATCCACTGGCCGACCCTGATCCTCATCGTCGGTATGCTCCCCTTCGCGCTGGCGCTGCAAAAAACCGGCGGGGTGGATCTGATCGTCGGTGGTCTGATCAATGCGGTAGGGGAGATGGGGCCGCGGGTCATGCTGGCCAGCCTGTTTGCCCTCTGCGCGGTGATCGGGCTCTTTATCTCCAACACCGCCACCGCAGTGCTGATGGCGCCCATTGCGCTGGGCACGGCCCAGCAGATGGGGGTATCACCCTATCCGTTTGCCATGACCATTGCCATCGCCGCCTCGGCCGCTTTTATGACGCCGGTCTCGTCACCGGTGAATACCTTGGTGCTGGGGCCGGGCAACTACAAGTTTGCCGATTTTATCCGTATCGGGGTGCCATTCACCCTGTTGGTGATGGCGGTGAGCGTGGTAGCGATCCCCTGGTTCTTCCCGTTCTGATAACCGGGATGATGAATGTGTGCACCAGCGGCCTGCGGGCCGCTTTTTTATGGCCGGGAGACAAGAGTGGCAAGGCGTGCTCGGAATCAGTGAAGAGTGATGTGGACGGGAATTAACGTGGAGATGGGTTAATAGAGGAGCGAGAGAAAAACTGGGGAGAGGCAAATGCCAGATACAAAAAAACCAGCGTGAGCTGGTCTGTTTGGTACTGCTATTAATGGTGCGGAAGGAGAGACTCGAACTCTCACGCCTAGGGCGCCAGAACCTAAATCTGGTGCGTCTACCAATTTCGCCACTTCCGCAATATTAATGGTGGCTATGACGGGATTCGAACCTGTGACCCCCGCATTATGAGTGCGATGCTCTAACCAACTGAGCTACATAGCCGTTTGTTATCGACCACTGATGTGGAAGAGAACAGAAAAATGGCTGGGGTACTAGGATTCGAACCTAGGGATGGCGAGATCAAAACCCGCTGCCTTACCGCTTGGCGATACCCCAACAG